>DASUQG010000152.1:0-10076 GCA_036280695.1 Thermoleophilaceae bacterium | reverse complement strand
CCCGTGAAGTGCAGGTCGATCGCGGGGATGCGGTAGCAGCCGCCCATGACCGGGAAGCCCAGCTCGGGGATGAACGGCGTGAGCAGCTGCTGGTAGGCGCCGAGGTCGGCGATGATGCGCACCTGGCAGGCGGTGACCGTGCCGTCGCGCTTCGCGCCGAGCTTCACGTAGTTGACCTGGTCGCGCCCGTGGTGGCTCGTGGTCATGTGCTCGGAGCGGGTCTCGACCCACTTCACGGGGCGGCCGAGCCGCTTCGCGAGCGCGAGCACCAGCGCCTCCTCGCCGTAGGTCTGCAGCTTCGCGCCGAAGCCGCCGCCAACGTCGGGCGCCACCACGCGCAGCTTGTCCTCGGCGATGCCGAGCATGCCGGAGAAGACGAAGCGGGCGATGTGGGGGATCTGCGTCGTGGACCAGAGCGTCAGGTCGTCGCCGCGGGCCTCCGCGACCGAGCAGCGCGTCTCGATCGGAGCGCCCGAGGTGCGGTGGTTCACGAAGCGGTGCTCGACGATGACGTCCGCCTCCGCGAGGGCGGCGTCGATGTCGCCACCACCCACGGCCCACTCGTGAGTCTTGTTGGTGCCGAACTGCTCCCATACGAGCGGCGAGCCGTCCTCGAGCGCCGCCTCCGGGTCCACGACGGCCGGCTTCGGGTCGTAATCGACGATCACGTCCTCGGCTGCGTCGACGGCGATGTGCCGGGTCGTGGCCACCACCACCGCCACCGGGTCGCCCACGTGCTTGACCTCGCCGCGCTTCAGCGGCCAGTGCTCGGGCGTCTTGATCTCCACGCCGGGCGGCGCCCACACCATCGGCAGCGGGCCGGCGAAGTCGCTCGCCATGTCCTCGCCGGTGAGCACGGTCACGACGCCGCTGCGCTCCTTCGCCGCCGATGTGTCGATCGAGGTGATCGCCGCGTGCGCCTCGGGCGAGCGGACCACCACCGCGTGCAGCATGCCCGGCAGGTTGATGTCCTCGGTGTAGTACCCGCGGCCGGTGATCATCCGCGGGTCCTCCTTGCGCTTCATCGGCGTGCCGACGTGCGTGGTCATGCCGACACCCCCGTTCCGGCCGCGGACTTCACAGCTTCGACGATGTTGTGGTAGCCGGTGCAGCGGCAGAGGTTGCCCTCGAGGCCGTGCCGGATCTCCTCGTCCGAGGGGTTGGGATTGCGCGCGAGGAGATCGGCGGCCGCCATGATCATCCCCGGCGTGCAGAAGCCGCACTGGAGGCCGTGCTTCTCCCAGAACGCGGCCTGCACCGCGTGCAGCCCGTTGCCGCCGGAGAGGCCCTCGATGGTCGTGACCTCCGCGCCGTCGGCCTGAGCCGTCAGCACGGTGCAGCTCTTGACCGCCTCGCCGTTCATGTGGACGGTGCACGCGCCACAGTTGGTGGTGTCGCAGCCGACGTGCGTGCCCGTCAGCCCGAGCTCGTCACGCAGCCAGTGCACGAGCAGGAGCCGCGCCTCCACATCGGCCTCCCGACGCTCGCCGTTGACGGTGACCTCGACGTGCACGGTCGCACTCATTCGACTTCCTTCCGTCGCGTTCTCTCCTCGACGACCGATGCTAATGCGCGGCTATTGTTGGCCGCAATGCTCACGAAGGATTTCGCGTTCGAGGGACATAGGCTGGTCTATGACGAGTACGGGAGCGGCGACCGCGTGGTGGTCCTGCTGCCTGGCCTGCTGTTCTCGCGCAAGATGCATGGACCGCTCGCGGAGACGCTCGCGGACAGCGGTCACCGGGTGCTGTGCCTCGACCTGTTGGGCCACGGCGAGTCCGATCGCCCGCCCGAGATGTGGAACTACGGCATGACCGCGTTCGGCCGCCAGACGATCGCGCTACTCGACGCCGCCGGGGTGAAGCAGGCGGTGATCGGCGGGACCTCGCTCGGCGCGAACACGACGCTGGAGGCCGCGGCGGCCGCGCCCGAGCGCGTCAAGGGACTGCTGATCGAGATGCCCGTACTCGACAACGCACTGCTGGGATGCGCGATCGCGTTCACTCCGCTGCTCGTGGGCCTCACCTTCGGGGCTCCGGTTGCGCGGCTGTTCGGCCGTGGCGCCCGCCTGGTACCACGCGGGAGCTGGCTGCTCGGCGACATGCTGCTCGACTGGCTGAGTCAGGACCCGAAGCCGTCGGCGTCGGTGCTCCAGGGGCTCTTCTACGGGCGTGTGGCGCCGCCGCGGGAGGAGCGGGCGAAGATGACCCAGCCCACACTCGTGATCGGCCACTACCGCGATCCGATCCATCCGTTCTCAGACTCGGACATGCTCGTGCGCGAGCTGCCGAATGCGCGGCTCATCGAGGCCTCGTCGATCCTCGAGCTGCGGCTCACGCCGGAGCGGCTGACGAACGAGATCGTCGAGTTCATCGAGCACTGCTTCAAGCCCGCGCCGAAGACCGGGGCCCGCAGGCGGACCAGTCCGGGAGCACGGCGCGGCACGTCCACGCGGCGCCGCTCCGCCTGAAATTCGTGCGCGGCATCCGCCCCTAGCTTCACTACCCTTCTCGACCCGAATGTCCCATCGCAGAGAGCAAAAGGAGGCCCTGCGCCGTGAGCGCGAGCTGCGCGAGCAGCAGGCGCGCGCCGCGCAGCAGCGCAAGCGGATGGTCGGCTACGGCGGTGCCGGCCTGATCGCCATCGTGGCGGTGGCCGTCCTGATCCTGCTCGCGACCGGTGGCGACGACGCCGGGAGCGGCCCCGGGAACGCCGGGAACGTCTTCCCCGATGGCGGCAGCTTCCCCACGCAGACGGTCTTCGAGGTGGCGCCGGCGGCGAAGGCGGCCGGCTGCGAGCTGAGCGAGAAGAGGGCCAACTCCCGGGAGCACACCACGTCGCTGAGCGATCGGGTGGAGTTCAACACCAACCCGCCGACGAGCGGTAAGCACTACCAGGTCCCGGCCCAGGACGGGATTTACGGCGAGGCACCCCAGGACGAGACGCTCGTACACACGATGGAGCACGGGCGCGTGATCATCTGGGTCAAGCCGTCGCTGCCGGAGGACCAGCGCGCCGACATCAGGGCGCTCGTCGAGGACGACCCGTACCAGATGGTGCTCGTGCCACGGCCCAACATGCCGTTCGCGGTCGCGGCCACCGCCTGGAACGCCGATCCGGCGCCGAACGGCACCGGCCGACTGATGGGCTGCAACGAGGTCAACGACAAGACCTTCGACGCACTCGCGGCGTTCCGCGACGAGAACCGCTCGCAGGGCCCAGAGCCGGTTCCGTAGGCAATTTCCGCTGCAAAGCCTCGGTTTGCAGCATTTCTTGCGGGGGCGCAACCGGTCGACTGCGACCGTGTTGGGGTTTGTAGTGAAGCTGCCCGCCTCAGCAGCGGCGCTTGTCTGCGTCCTCACCCTGGCTCCGCCCGCGCTTGCGGCCGATACCACTGACTTCGAGCGGGTGGCTCCCCCACGGGCGAGCGGCGAGGTATCTGCGCCGCGACCGTTCAACCTGGTCGGCCTGCACTGGCGTGGCCGGGCGACGCCGGACCTGGAGCTGCGCGTTCGCCGCGCTCGGGGCTGGAGCGCCTGGCGCCATGTGGGAGTGCACGGGCGCGGCGGCTCGGACCCGGTCTGGGTGGGCCGGGCGCGCACCGTGCAATACCGCCTGAGCAGGCGCGTCCCGGGGCTGCGACTCCACTTCGTCGCCGTCGGGAAGCGCCGCGCGACGGCGCGCGCCGCACAGACCACGAGCACTCCGTTCCCGTACGTCTCCCGGGAGGCGTGGGGCGCATCCAGCTGCGTGCCGCGCGAGCCGCCGAGCTACGGAAGCGTGAAGGCGGTGCAGGTGCACCACACGGTCTCGCTGAACGACTACACGCCGGAGGAGGCGCCGCAGATCGTGCTCGCGATCTGCCGCTACCACCGCAACTCCAACGGCTGGAATGACATCGGCTACAACGCGCTGGTCGACAAGTACGGCACGATCTACGAGGGTCGCGCCGGCGGGCTCGACCAGGCCGTGATCGGTGCCCACGCGCAGGGCTTCAACGCGCAGACCGCGGGGGTCGCGAACATCGGCGACTACAGCTCCGTCGGGGCGAGCCCGGAGGCGCTCTCGGCCACGGCCACGTACATCCGCTGGAAGCTCGGCGTGCACGCCCAGCCGCTGTCCGGTCCGGTCACGCTCACGAGCGCCGGCGGTTCGGCGAGCCGCTACGCGGCGGGCACGCAGGTGACGCTCGAGCGCGTGATCGGCCATCGCGACACCGGCAAGACGTCCTGTCCCGGCGACGCCCTCTACGACCAGCTCGACGAGATCCGGGCGCTGGTCGAGTCCGGTACCCCGTTCGCCACGACCTCCGCGCGCGTGACCGCTGCGCTGGCGGATCGGAGAGTGGACTACGGCGAGGTCGTGCCCGTGACCGGCACGCTCGCGGGCCCCGACGGCAGCCCGCTCGCGGGGCAGCTCGTCGAGGTCCAGGTGAACAGCGACAACGCCTGGCGTACCGCACGCCGGATCACGACCGGCGCCGACGGCGTCTTCGCGACCGACCTCAAGCCGGCCAAGCGGATGTACGTGCGCGTGCGCTACCCCGGGAGCGCCGAGGTGCGCGGCTCCTCCTCCCCGAGGCTGCTGCTGCACCTGCGGCCGGTGCTGTCGTTCGAGCGCCCGCCACGGCGCGGCGTGCGCGGGCGCCGCGTGGTGGTGGCCGGCAGGGTCGCGCCCCGCAAGCGCGTGGTCACGGTGGTCTTCCAGCAGCGCGTCGGCAGCCGCTGGCGCAAGGTGGGCACACGGGCGGCTCGCACGCGACGGGGGCGCTTCGAGGCGTCGTTCGTGCCGGCGTTCAGGGCGCGCTACCGGTACTACGCGGCGGTGCGGTCCGATCTGGACACCGATCGGGGCGCGTCGGAGCTGCGCTCGCTGCGCGTGCGCTGAGCGCCGCGCGGCCCACGACGGCACTGGAGGGCGGCCCGATCCGGATATGTCCGGCTGGGCCGGACAAATCTCGATAGCACCCGGGCTTCACCACCCCTGCTTGAGGTCCTCGCTGTAGAGGCCGTGACCCGTAGCGAGCATGCGCGCCGTTCGGGCGAGTATGCGCAGGTCCAGGCGCATCGAGCGGTGCTCCACGTACCAGACGTCCAGCTCGATCCGCTCGGGCCACGAAAGCGACGTGCGGCCGTTGATCTGCGCCCAGCCGGTGATGCCGGGCTTGACCTCGAGGCGGCGTCGCTGGCGGTCGGTGTAGCGGTCCACCTGCTCCTGCACGGTCGGTCGCGGGCCGACGATCGCCATCTCGCCGCGGAGCACGTTCACCAGGTTGGGCAGCTCGTCCAGTGAGAAGCGGCGCAGCAGGCGACCGGTGCGGGTGATGCGGGGGTCGCCCTCCAGCACGTAGATGCCGGCGCCCATCGACTCGGCGCCCGGGACCATCGTGCGCAGCTTCCAGAGCTCGAACGGGTCGCCGTCGCGGCCCACGCGCAACTGCCGGTAGAACACCGGCCCACGACTCTCCAACCGGATGGCTAGCGCCGCCAGCGCGAGCAGCGGCGCCGCGACGAGCAGCAGCGCTGCGGCGAGCACCACGTCGAGGACGCGGCTCAACGGCGGTTACCGTTCGGCCGCCAAGGGAGAATGGCTGCGCACCGGGCGTCGCCCGGTGCTTGCCCAAAAGCATGCGGATTCTGTACTTGCATCAGTTCTTCATGACCCGTGCGGGAGGGGGCGGCACGCGCTCTTACGAGTTCGCGCGCCGCTTCGTGGAGCGCGGGCACGGGGTGCGCATGGTAACCGCCGGGGAGGGCACCCGGACGGTGGACGGGATCGAGGTCGTGGGGGTGCGCGGCGTCTACTCCGACTACATGCACGCCACCGCCCTCTCGAACGCGCGCCGCATGCTCGCCTTCGCCCGCTTCGCGCTCGGCGCCACGCTCGCCGGCCTGCGGGGACCCCGGCCGGATGTGATCTACGCGACCTCCCCGCCGCTAACGATGGCGCTGCCCGCGCTCGTCGCTGCGGCGCGCTGGCGGGCGCCGCTCGTGTTCGAGGTACGCGACCTGTGGCCGGAGGCGCCGATCCAGATGGGGGCGCTGCGCAACCGGCTCGCCCAGCGCCTCGCCCGCGCCGTCGAGCGCTTCGTGTACTCGCGCAGCACGCGCCTGATCGCCCTCTCGCCGGGGATCCGCGCGGCGCTCCCGCCGGGCAGAGCGGAGCTCGTGCCGAACTCGGCCGACCTCGACCTCTTCGAGCCGAGCCCGCACGACGGTCCCTTCCTCGTCTCCTACTTCGGCGCGATGGGCGAGGCCAACGACCTGACCGCAGCCGTGGAGGCGGCGCGGCTGTTGCCGGACGTGCGCTTCGTGCTCATGGGAGACGGGAAGCGCCGCGCCGCGCTGGAGAGCTCCGCGCCCGCGAACGTGGAGTTCCGGCGCGGGACCAAGGCGGACGTGGCGCGCCTGGCCGCCGAGTCCGCCGCCTGCCTCACGCTCTTCAAGGACGTGCCCGTGCTGGCGACCAACTCCCCGAACAAGCTCTTCGACACCTTCGCCGCCGGGCGCCCGGCGATCGTGAACATGGACGGCTGGATGCGCGAGCTGGTGGAGGGAAACGACGCCGGCGTCTACGTCCGCGCCGGCGACGAGCGCGACCTGGCCGAGAAGCTGGCATGGCTGCGCGACAACCCTGAGGAGGCCGCGCGCATGGGCCGCAACGCGCGCGCGCTGGCCGAGCGCGAGTTCAGCCGCGACGAGCTGGCCTCCCGCGCGCTCGCGGTGCTCGAGGAGGCGGCGCGCTGATCGAGCTGTCCTACTGCGTGGTGAACACGGGCGGGCGCGACTACCTGCTCGACTGTCTCGCCGCGATCGAGCGCACGCACCCGGACGGCGTGGAGCACGAGGTGCTCGTACTCGACAACGCGTCGGGGGACGGGTCGGCCGAGGCCGTACGCGAGCGCCATCCGGACGTGCGCCTGTTCGCGCTCGACCGCCGCGAGGGCAAGGCCGACAACGACTCGCGGCTGCTCGAGGCCGCACGCGGGCGCCACTGCCTGCTGCTGAACGAGGACTCGGAGCTGCGCGACGGCGCGGTGTCCGCGCTGCTCGACGCCCTCGAGAGCGATGCCGGCGCGGCTGCCGCCGGCGCGCAGCTTCTCACCAGCGAGGGCGAGCCCACCGCGTGCGCGTGGCGCCTGCCCGACATTCCGTGGGCACTCGCCGCCGCGGTCTTCATGCAGGAGCGCGTGGCCGTGCAGAGCACGGGCAGCGAGGTCCGCGAGGTGGGCTGGGTCCAGTCGAGCGCCGTGCTGGTCCGCCGTGAGGCGGCCGAGCAGGTCGGCTGGCTCGACGGCGACTTCTTCGTCTACTCCGACGAGACCGACTTCTGCCGCCGCCTTAAGGACGCCGGCTGGCGGATCCTGTTCGTGCCGGGTGCGCGGGCCGTGCACCACGACCAGCTCGGCACGGACTCCGCCGCGATGATGCGCCGGATCGTGGAGTTCCACCGCAACCGCGACCTCTACTTCCGCAAGCACGGCATGCATCTCACGCGCCTGGTGTGGAAGGTCTGCTGGACCTGGGCCTACCTCGTGCGCGCGGCGGCAGCGGCCGTGCTGCCGCACCGCGACCCGCGCCGTTACCTGCTGCACGCCAGGCAGGAGTTGATGCCGCGGCGCGGGGAGGGCATTCGCGAGGCCGCTGAGGCACACAACCGCGGGCTCGCCCAATAACGTCCCGCGCACGCCATGGAGCACGCTGACACCGCCCAACTGGCCGCTGTGGGTGGCGCGCTCGGGTCGGTGCTCGTGCTGCTGGCACGCGGGCGCCTGCCCCTGCTCGCCGGCCTGGTGCTGCTGGCCGCCGCCGAGCTCGGCTTCGCCTGGGCGCTCGGGGGCGGTCCGCTCGACCGGCTGAACGGTGCCTCCGGGGCGGGCGCCGTGGCGCTCGGCCTGGTGGCGGTGGGAGCCGCGGCCGCCTTGCTCGCCCAGCGCCCGGCGCTCGTCCCGATCGCGGTGCTCGTGGCGGCGCCGCTGCGACCACCGCTGTCGTTCGACAGCTCGAGCGCGCTGCTCGTCCAGATCGCAGACGATGGCCGGCTCGGCAGGCTGCTGCCGCTCTACTTCGTGCTCGCCGCGGCGGCCTGCGCGCTCGGGTGGCGGGCGCTGCGCGGCAAGGAGCTGCGCCCTGTGCCGAGGCAGGTGGCGCTGCCGGCGGCCGCGTTCTTCGCCTTCGCCTGCTGCTCGCTCCTGTGGGCGGACGACGTGGAGGCGGGCACCAACCTGCTGCTGTTCTTCACGCTGCCGTTCGTGACACTGCTCGCCACCGTGGCGCGCGCGGATCTGCCGTCCTGGGCCCCGCGCGCCCTGGCGGTCGCGGCGCTCGCGCTGGCCACGCTGTTCGCGGCCGTCGGCCTCTGGCAGGCGGCCACCCACGAGCTGTTCTTCTACGCGCCCAACCTCGCGGCCTCGAACGCGAACACGGACTACTTCCGCGTGACCTCGCTGTTCGGGGATCCGAGCCTCTACGGCCGCCACCTCGTGCTCGGGATCGGCGTGGCGCTGACGCTCCTGGCCACCCGGCGCTGGCGAGTCTGGCCGCTGATCGGCCTGCTGGCCGTGATGTGGGGCGGGCTCCTGTTCTCGTACTCCCAGTCGAGCATGGTGGCCCTGCTGGTCGTGACGGTCCTGCTCGCCGTCGCGACCGGCGACCGGCGCGTGCGCCGCGCGGTCGCGCTGCTCACCCTCGCGGCCGCGCTGGTGGGATGCGGCTACCTCGCCGTGCAGGTGGCGGACGGTGAGTCCTTGAACAGGATCACGAGCGACCGGACCAACCGCGTGGAGGACGCCTTGCGCGTGATCGAGAAGCACCCGCTGGTGGGCGTGGGCATCGGAGGGCAGCCGCGGGCCAGCCGGCGGCTGGCCGGCAGCGAGCGGCCCACGCCGAACTTCGTGTCCCACACGACGCCGCTCACGGTCTTCGCCGAGCTTGGCGTGGTGGGCCTCGCGCTCTACGCGTGGCTGCTCGCGGGGGGTGCGTGGCTGATCGTCCAGGTGTGGCGGCGTGACGAGGCGCTCGGGCTCGCGCTCGGAGCGGCCTTCGTCGGCCTGTTCGTGCATGCGCTCTTCTACAGCGGCTTCCTCGAGGACCCGATCACGTGGCTCGTGATCGGGATCGCAGCCGCGTACTGCTCGCAGCTGGTCCCGGAGCCACGGCGACGGGTGGCCGCGGCGTGACCCAGCGCGAGGGATGGATCGTCACGGGCGTGCTGTTCGTGCTCGTGGCGATCACGCTGCCCGAGCTTGGATCCGATCCCTGGCACTTCCGTCCGCCGGAGGTCGATCCGCAGGGGCCGCTCGCGCCCCTGGTGCGGGCCGCCGGCGAGGAGTGGGACGTGGGCATCGCACGGGCGGCCGCGTTCGGCGCGGCGCTCCTGTGCGGGGCGTTCGCGGTGTACCTGCTGGCCCGGCGGCCGAACGCGCTCCCGCGCTGGACCGGCATCGCGCTGGTGCTGGCCGTCGGGCTGCTGCTTGCCGCTCCGTCCACCCTGCTCCAGCTCGGGCTGCGCGACTCCACGGCCCCGTGGTTCTTCACCAACGACTCCACCTACCAGGCCGAGCTGGGAGGCGAGCTCGTGCTCGACCTCGACAACCCGTATGGGCATGACTACAGCCACTCCGGGCTGGAGCGCTTCTACACGCGCGACGGAAGCGTCTCGGAGCGCGTTCGCGAGCGCGAGGTGGCCCTGGAGCACTTCGCGTACTTCCCAGGCGCGGTGCTCACTTCAGCGGCGTGGCGGCTGCTGCCCGAGCCGTTCGACGACTACCGGCTGCTCGTGCTGCTCGCCACGCTCGCGCTGCTGCCGGCGGCCCTTATGTTCCGCGGGCCCCTTGGGTGGCGCCTGGCGCTCGGTGCGGTGCTCGTGTGCAATCCGATCGCCGTGCGCTCGGCATGGTTCGGGCAGAACGACGCGCCCAGCCTGCTGCTGCTCGTGCTGGCGTTCGCGCTGGTCACCCGCCGGCGCTTCGGCTGGGCGGCCGCGGCGCTCGGCGGGGCGATCCTGCTGAAGCAGTTCGCGGTCGTCGCGCTGCCGTTCATGGTGCTGATGGTCCCGCGCCAGGAATGGAAGCGGGC
>DASUQG010000151.1:0-2058 GCA_036280695.1 Thermoleophilaceae bacterium | reverse complement strand
AGCAGGATGCGGCCCACCGCCTCGTTGAGGCGGCGGCGCGGCACCCGGCCGCGCTTGACCGCGCGCAGCACGGCCACGTAGGCCGCCTGCTGGTCGCCCGGTCCCCCGGAGATGTAGATCATGTCGGCGCCCACCCGCAGGGCCCGCACGGCCGCGTCGGGCACGGTGTAGATGGCGGTGATGCCGGGGTCCGCGAGGTCGTCAGTGATCGCCACGCCCTTGAAGCGCAGGTCGCGGCGGAGCAGGTCGGTGGCCACCTGCTTTGAGAGCGAGGCGGGCACGGTGAAGTCGCTGAAGGGATAGAGCGCGTGGCCGAGTATCACGCCCGGCACACCCGAATCGACCGCCGCCTCGAACGGGATCAGGTCGCGCTCGCGAAGCTCCTCGAGTCCCAGTCCGACCGTGGCAGGCCCCTCCTCGGTCGACTGGTCGGCGGCACCGAGCCCGGGAAAATGCGTGACCGAGCTGAACACGTGATGCTTGCGGTACGCCGTCACGGTCGCGTCGGCGTAGGCGGCCACCTCGTCGGGGTTGTCGGAGTAGAGCCGGGCGCCGAGCGCCGACCCGCTCTCCAGGCCCACGTCCACCACCGGCCCCAGTACGCCGTTCACGCCGAGACCGCGCAGCGCTGCCGCGGACTGCTCCGCCGCCGTGCCCGCCTCGCGCGCGGACCCCATGTCCGCCGGCAGCGCGGCGGGCGGTAGGTCGTAGAACGAGTTGAGCTCGCCGCCCTCCTGGCTCGTGATCACCCAGGGCGGCACGTGCCGCTTTGCCCGAGCGGCCGCCCTCGCCGCCGCCGTGAGCGCCCCGAGTTGGGCGGTATCCGTGTAGTTCGCGGCGGCGACCACGATGCCGCCGAGGTCGACTCGCCGCAGCTGGCCGAAGATGTCGGCTTTGGCGTCCGTTCCCCGGAAGCCGAGCAGGAACAGCTGCGCGACCTTGCGCTCCAGCGGCAGCCGCCGCGCCAGATCGGCCACGCTGCGCGGCACCGCGGGCCCGCGCTGGCTCCCCTTTTCCGCCGGCGGCGGCACGATCCGGGCGAGGAACGACACGCGCTCCTTCGGCGCCCCGCGACCGGGGCTCGGCACGTTCGAGGCGGCGCCCGAGCCATCGTCGTCATGCTCGGCCCCCACGACGACGCCGGCCGCGGCCGAGCCCAGGGCCACCACTGCGATAACGAGGATGGCGAGCCGGCGTCGGCGTGGTTCGGGCTGCACGTGCGGGAACGCTACTGGCCCCGCCCGCGGGTGCGGCGCGGCTATCGTTCGCCGCCATGCCGATGACCGGCACCGACACCGTTGTCATGAAGTTCGGTGGCACGTCCGTGGCTGATGCCGAGCGCATCAAGCGCGCGGCTCAGCGCATCGTGCGCAGCAAGGAGGCCGGCACGAACGTGGTGGCCGTGCTGTCCGCCCGCGGGAAGCACACGGACGAGCTCGTGTCGCTCGCCTACGAGGTCTCGGACCGGCCCGACCCGCGCGAGATGGACATGCTGCTCTCCACAGGCGAGCGAGTGACGTGCGCGCTCGCCGCGATGGTGATCAACGACCTCGGCCACGAGGCGATCTCGCTCACCGGCTCGCAGGCGGGCATCGTCACCGACAGCGGCCACACGAAGGCCCGCATCATCGAGGTGAAGGCGGACCGCATCCGGCGCGGGCTCGAGGACGGCAAGATCGTGCTGGTGGCCGGCTTCCAGGGCGTCTCGCAGGAGTCGCTCGACGTGACCACGCTCGGCCGCGGCGGCTCGGACACCACCGCGGTGGCCCTCGCCGCCGCCCTGGGCGCGGAGGTCTGCGAGATCTACACCGACGTGGCCGGCGTGTTCAGCGCCGACCCGCGCATCGTGCCCGAGGCCCGCAAGCTCCCGGTGCTCACCTTCGAGGAGATGCTCGAGATGTCCGCGAGCGGCGCGGGCGTGCTGCAGCTGCGCTCGGTCGAGTACGCCCGCAACCACGGCGTGAGCATCCACTGCCGATCAAGCTTCGACGATGGACCCGGTACGGTGGTCCAGGACGAGGAGCAGACCATGGAACGACCGCTCGTCACAGCCGTGAC
>DASUQG010000150.1:0-6798 GCA_036280695.1 Thermoleophilaceae bacterium | reverse complement strand
CACCACGCACTGGGCCTCGTGCGCCGACCTGGCGGCGCGCTATCCGGCCGTGACGGTCGAGCCGGACCCGATCTTCGTGCGCGACGGCAACGTGGCCACCTCCGCCGGCGTGACCGCCGGCATGGACCTCGCCCTGGCGCTCGTGGAGGAGGACCTCGGTCGCGACGTGGCCCTCGAGGCGGCGCGCTGGCTAGTGCTGTTCCTGAAGCGCCCCGGTGGCCAGGCGCAATTCAGCGCCCAGCTCGCGGCCCAGACCGCCGAGCGGCCCTCGCTCCGCGATCTCCAGGCGTGGATTCCCGACCACCTGGACGAGGACCTCACCGTGCCCGCGCTGGCCCGCCGCAGCGCGATGAGCGAGCGCAACTTCGCCCGTGCCTTCCGGCGCGAGACGGGGATGACCCCCGCGGCCTACGTCGAGGCCGCGCGCGTGGAGAGCGCCAGGATCGCGCTCGAGAGCGGCGATCTGCCCGTGGAGAACGTGGCGGCCCAGTCCGGCTTCGGCACGGTCGAGACGATGCGGCGGGCGTTCAGGCGACGAGTCGGGGTCAGCCCGGCCGACTACAGAACCCGATTCAGGAAGCAGGCAGCATGAGAATCGCCATCCCGCTCTACGACCGCTTCACCGCCCTCGACGCGGTCGGCCCCTACGAGGTGCTCTCGCGACTGCCGGGTGCGAGCGTGACCTGGCTCGCTCACGAGCCGGGCGTGGTGCGCACCGACAACACGATGCTCGGCATCGAGGCCGACGCCGCCTTCGAGGACCTGCCCGACCCCGAGATCGTGATGGTGCCGGGCGGCACGGGCACGGACGCCGTGCTCGACGACGAGCGCCTCGTCGGCTGGATCCGGCGTGCGCACGAGACCTCCGAGTGGACCACCTCCGTCTGCACCGGCTCGCTGCTGCTCGGCGCGGCCGGCGTGCTCGACGGGCTCGAGGCCACCAGCCACTGGCTCGACATAGCCGAGCTGGAGCGCTTCGGCGCCCGCCCGACAAGCCGCCGCGTCGTCGAGCAGGGCAAGGTGATCACGGCCGCGGGTGTGTCGTCGGGCATCGACATGGGCCTGGTGCTGGCGGCGAAGATCGCCGGCCCCGAGGTGGCCCAGGCGATCCAGCTCGGGATCGAGTACGACCCCGAGCCGCCGTTCGACGCCGGCTCGGTCGAGAAGGCGCCCGCGGAGATCGTCGAGCTGGTGCGCGGCGTCGCGGCGGCGCGGTCCGCCTAGCGCACCCGGACGGCCGGACCCGTGACCGTGCGGTAGCGCACGCGGTACACGCCGGCGTGCGAAAGGGCTACGCGATAGCCACCGGATCGTGTCGTGTGCGCCCGCGCGACCTCGCGGAAGCGACCGTCGACGCGCCGCTCGACACGCAACACCTGCTTGCGCGGCGCCGGCAGGAACTCTCCGGCGAGCAAGCGGCTGGTCGGCCGCGGGCCCCAGCTCGCGGGCCGCGCCGACCGTGCCCGGCTCGCCGTGCTCTCGACTCGGTAGTGCGTGAACCAGGTGTCGCGCAGCCCGAGCGCCGACCGGACCTGCGGCCCGGAAACAGTGCGCGAGCCGGCGCTGCCGATCACCCGCGCCCTCACCACACGCGGTGAGACCCCGCGCTGGAGCACCTTCAGCCGCCTGAACCGACCCGGGGCCCCAAGCGCCCGATCGAGCCGGGCGGCTGACATCGTCAGCTGCCAGCGGTGATAGGGCGAGCGCGTGTCGTACGGGTCGGGCACGCCCACCAGCCACGGCTTCGAGAGCGATCCCACGAACGAGAACTCGACGTTCTCGGTGTGCCCGCCCGAGGTGGAGAAGTAGTAGGTCACCGCCGGCACGCCGTTGTAGGTGACGATGCGCCCGGACGTGTCGCTCACCGCGGCGTCGCTGCGGACGCTCTCGCCGGTCACTCCCCGGTACACCTGCGAGCGGGTGTCCGGGTACTGGTCGAAGGCGCCGCCGGTCTTGCGGGTGGCGAGCGCGTAGGTGCGCGCAGCCACCGCCTGGACCCTGAGCGCCTCGAGCGGCCACGTGCTCGGCATCTCGCCGGCCACCACCCCGCGCAGATAGTCGTCCATGTCCAGCTCGTTGATCGCCGTCACGCCGCCGCCGTCCACGCGCACCTCGATGTTGCCGCGGTAGAGGCCGCTCGTCACGAAGTTGAGAGCCGGTCCCATCAGGCGCATCGGGTCGGAGCTCTTGAACGTGACCACCGAGCCAAGGCGCGCCACTCGCCTGCCGGTGGCCGTGGTGACCACGATCCCGCCGGGACGGCGCTTGGCCACGTAGATCCGGCTGGGCCTGAGCGACCTGCCGCCCACGGACGTTGCGCCGCGCACGCGGATGTACGGATCCACCGGCTGGAGCAGCACGCGCACCGGCTGGTCGGGGGCGGTCGAGAGACGGGTGCCCTTGTAGTAGTGGGCGAGGATTCCCGGATACTTGGCGCCCTCGAGCGCGTAGCCGTAGGCGCCGTACTGGCTCATCCCGATCCCGTGGCCGAATCCGGCGCCGCGGATCACGTGGCGCACGGCGGCGTCGGCCGTGGCGGGGATGGCGAGGAAGACGCCGAGGGCTGTGAGCAGGGCGGTGCGGCGCATGGGGTCCAGAACTCCCGGAGGGGCTCAAGGTAGCGGTCGGACGCTCGCCCTCCCTTCTTTAGCCGACCGCGTACAGGCGCCATTCGCCCGGCACGCCGCGCAGCTCGCGCTCGCCCCGATCCTCGAAGCCGATTCCCGACCCGACCACGAGATCCTTCACCGTGCCGGATACGAGCACCTCGTTCGGACCGGCGCACTGCATCACCCGCGAGGCGATGTGCACCGCGAGACCGCCGAGGTCCCCGTCCATCACTTCGAGCTCGCCGGTGTGGAGGCCGGCGCGCACCTCCAGCCCGAGCGAGCCCATCGCCTCGGCCACCGAGGCGGCGCAGCGGATCGCCCGCGCCGGCCCGTCGAAGGTCGCGAGAAAGCCGTCGCCCGTGCGCTTGACCTCCCTGCCGCGATGGCGCTCGAGCGCCTGCCGGAAGAGCGCGTCGTGGCGCTCCAGGAGGAAGCGCCATCCGCGGTCGCCCATCTCGGCGGCCCGCCGTGTCGAGTCCACGATGTCGGTGAACAGCACGGTGGCCAGCATGCGGTCGGGCTCGCGCTCGTGGCGCGTGCCGGTGAGGAACTCCTCGATCTCCCCCAGCAGGCCGTCGGAGTCGCCGATCGAGAACATGTTGTCGCCGCCCTCGAGCTCCACGTAGCGCGCACCCGGGATCTTCGAGGCGATGTAGCGCGAGTGCTCGACCTTGAGGAAGCTGTCCTCGGTCCGGTGCATCACGAGCGTCGGGACGCGGATAGACGGCAGGACGTCGCGCACGTCGATCTCGCCGATGAGCTTGAAGATGCGGCGAATCGTCGAAGGGCTCGCGGCCAGGCGCTCGAGCCGGCCCGCCCACTCCATGAAATTCGGGTCGCCCTGCTGGCTCGGTGCGACCGAGCCGGCCACCCAGCCCTCGCCCCAGTGCGCGAGCAGCTCCTCGGTGTGCGCGTCGCGCATCTCCCCGGACCAGGCCCACTCGTAGTCGGGCGCCCACGTGGCGCGCGCGAACGTCGCGTACAGGACGAGAGCGGTGGTGCGCTCGGGAAAGGTCGCGCCGAACAGCAGGGCCATCGGACCGCCCTCGAGCGTTCCGCAGATCGCCGCCTCCTTTGACCCGGCGGCGTCCATCACGGCGAGCACGTCGTCCATCTGGTCCTCGAGCGTCGGTGCGCCGAAGAGCGGGTCGGAGAGCCCCGAGCCGCGGCGGTCGAACGTGATCACGCGCGCGAACTGCGTCAGCCGCCCCATCACCCGCTCCAGCGAGGGCTCGGACCACAGGTACTCGACCTGAGAGATCCAGGGCGGGATCCAGACCAGATCGGTGGGCCCGTCGCCCTGGACGGTGTAGGCGATATTCACGTCGCCGCTCTTGGCGTAGCGCGCCACGGGAGCCACGACCGTGACGTTACAGTCAGCAGCCTGTGTCCAAGCGCAAGGCCAGCGACGTCTTCGTGGAGTGCCTCGAGGCCGAGGGCGTCAAGCACGTGTTCGGCATCCCTGGTGAGGAGACGCTCGACCTGAACGAGTCGCTGTCGCGCTCGTCGATCGAGTTCATCCCGGTCCGGCACGAGCAGGGCGGCGCCTACATGGCCGATGCCTGGGGGCGCCTCACCGGCCGCGCCGGCGTCTGCCTCGGCACGCTCGGGCCGGGAGCCCTCAACCTGGTGACCGCGGTCGCGGACGCGTACCTGGACCGGGCGCCGCTGGTGGCGCTCACCGGCCAGGGCGACCTCGAGCGCATGCACAAGGAGTCACACCAGTACATCGACCTGCCGCGGGTGATGCGCCCGATCACGAAGTGGAACGCGCGCGTGCAGGACCCCGAGATCATCCCCGAGGTCGTGCGCAAGGCCTTCAAGGTGGCCGAGGGCGAGAAGCCGGGCGCGACGCACATCGAGTTGCCCGAGGACGTGATGGCCGCCGAGATGGAGGGTGAGCCGCTGCCGCGCAAGCGCGCAGTGCTCCCGGAGCCGCCCGCGCGGGAGCTGCTGCGAGCGGCCGATCTGATCCGCGGCGCCGTGCATCCGGTTGCGCTGGCGGGCAACGGCGTGATCCGCGCCAAGGCGGCGCCGGCGCTGAGCGAGTTCGTGCGCGCAACCGGCATCCCTGTGGCCGAGACCTTCATGGGGAAGGGCCTGCTCCCGGCCGACAACGACAAGGCGCTCGGCTCGGTCGGCCTCCAGTCCGGCGACTACGAGATGGCGGGGTTCGGCGAGGCCGACGTGGTGCTCGCCATCGGCTACGACCTCGTGGAGCACTCGCCCGAGCACTGGAACCCAAAACGAGACAAGAAGATCATCTGCATCGACTCGGTGCCGGCGGAGACGGACGCCAACTTCATCCCTGAGGTCGAGCTCGTCGGCGACATCTACAACGTGCTCACCCGGCTCGGCGAGGAGTGCCGGCACGTGCCCCATCAGGGCGGGTCGACCAAGCTGCGCGACGTCGTGCTCGGACGCTTCGAGCAGGCGAAGGAGGACGACTCCTTCCCGGTCCAGCCGCCGCGAGCGCTGTGGGAGATCCGTCAGGCCCTCGGCCGGCACGACATCCTGATCTCGGACGTCGGGCTGCACAAGCTCTGGATCGGCCGGATGTTCCCCGCGTACGAGCCGAACACCGTGCTGATTGCGAACGGGCTCGCGGGGATGGGCTTCGCGGTGCCGGCTGCCGTGGCGGCAAAGCTCGTGCATCCGGAGCGCAAGGTCGTGACCGTGAACGGCGACGGCGGCTTTCTCATGAACTGCCAGGAGCTGGAGACCGCCGTCCGGATCGGCACGCCGTTCGTGAACGTGATCTGGGAGAACAGCCAGTACGGGTCGATCGTCTGGAAGCAGGACAAGAAGTTCGGGCGCCACTTCGGCACCGACTTCACAAACCCGGACTTCGTGAAGCTGGCCGAGGGCTTCGGGATACCGGCCTGGCGCTGCGACTCGGCGGACGACTTCGGGGAGCGCCTGCGCAACGCGCTGACGCTCGATCTGCCATCGCTGATCGTGCTGCCGATCGACTACTCGATCGACGTGGCTATTTCAGAGGAACTGGGAACGGAGACTGTTGCGACATGAGCATCGCCACCAAGGAACAGGAAGTTGTAGGGAAGGTCCCCAACAAGCTCTTCATCGGGGGTGAGTGGCGCGACGCCACCGGAGGCGGCACGCTGGAGGTGCTCGACCCCGCCACCGAGGAACCGATCTGCGAGGTCGCGGATGCGACCCCCGAGGACGCCATGGCGGCGCTCGATGCCGCCGTGGAAGCCCAGCCGGAATGGGGCGCCTCGGCGGCGAACGACCGCGCGGGGATCCTCTGGAAGGCATTCGAGCTGCTGATGGAACGTGCGGACGAGCTCGCGACGCTGATGACCCTCGAGATGGGCAAGCCGGTGGCGGAGTCGAAGGCCGAGATCGTGTACGCGGCCGACTTCTTCCGCTGGTACTCCGGCGAGGCGCTGCGCATGGACGGCAACTGGAAGCAGTTCGCCAACGCCACGAGCCGCGTGATGGTGATGAAGCAGCCGGTGGGCCCGACGCTCATGATCACGCCCTGGAACTTCCCGATGGCGATGGGCACGCGCAAGCTCGGCCCCGCGATCGCGGCCGGGTGCACGAGCGTGGTGAAGCCCGCGTCGCAGACGCCGCTGTGCATGCTCGCGCTCGGGCAGATCCTCGAGGAGGTCGGGCTCCCGGGCGGCGTGGTGAACATCTTCACCACCTCGTCGTCGGGCAAGACGACCGGCCCGCTGATCGAGGACCCGCGCCTGCGCAAGCTCTCCTTCACGGGATCGACGGAGGTGGGGCGCTCGCTGATCGGGGCGTCGGCGAAGAACGTGCTCAACGTGTCGATGGAGCTGGGCGGGAACGCGCCGTTCCTCGTGTTCGAGGACGCCGACCTGGACGAGGCCGTCGAGGGCGCGCTGCTCGCGAAGATGCGGAACATCGGCGAGGCCTGCACCGCGGCGAACCGCTTCCACGTGGCGGAGTCCGTGCGCGAGGAGTTCACCAGCCGGCTCGCCGAGAAGATGGGCTCGCTGAAGCTCGGCCGCGGAACCGAGGACGACGTGAAGGTCGGCCCGCTGATCGACGAGCCGTCGCGCGAGAAGGTCAAGGAGCTGGTGGACGACGCGGTCCAGCGGGGCGGCAAGCTCCTCGTGGGCGGCGAGCCGCCCGACGGGCGTGGCTACTTCTTCCCGCCGACCGTGCTGGACGACGTGCCGATCGACGCCCGTGT
>DASUQG010000149.1:0-3268 GCA_036280695.1 Thermoleophilaceae bacterium | reverse complement strand
GCTCGCGTCGCAACACGAACATCGCGAGCCGGTACGAGCAGTCCGCGTCCGACCGGCGAGGGCCGCCGCGGCTGAGTGCTTCCTCCGCGAGCTGCTCGCCCGCGGCGAAGTCTCCGCGGTGCAGCGCCCAGACCACGTCCTGCATCGCGGCCTGCCACCGGTCGGCCGGCTGGCCGAGCTCCTCCACGGCCTGGTTGAAGCGATCATCCAGCGTGGCCGCGTCTCCCTCCGCGGGCATCAGCCACGCGACGACGCTGTGCAGCATGAGGGCATCGAGGATCGTCTCACCCGTTGCAGTCTGGTGCGCGAGGCGGCTCACCTCTTCGGCGATCGGCACGAGCTCGCCGGGGTCGGGCCCCCAGATCGCCAGCGCGTGGCTGACCAGCGTATACGCGAGCAGGTCCTTGTCGTCGAGCTCGCGGGCGATCTCGACGGCCTCGGCGCTGATCGACGCCCGCGGCTCGAGCGAGGGCTGGTCGCGAAGGGCTCCGGCCAGCCGCGCTAGCAGCCTCGCCCTCAGCCCCGGCGCCGCGTCGCCCAGCGTCTTCAGCGCTTCCTCGAGGAGCGGCACGAGGCGGCGGTCATCCCCCGCTCGCTGCCACCCGGAGCGGCCGCCGTAGCCAAGCGCCGCGAGCGCGAAGGACTCCGGCAGGTGCGCGCTCGTCGCCACCTCCGCCGCGGCGAGGAAGGTGTCCTTGGCGTCGGCCGTGCTCCCGGCACTGGTGAGCGCCTCCCCCCTGGCCAGCAGCAGCTCGCAGCGCACGGAGGGATCGGATGGCTCTCTCAGGTCGAGCGCCTCGAGGGCAAGCAGATAGAGGCGCGCGGCCTCCTCGTGCGCGAGCAGCTCGCGCGAGCGGTCTGCTGCCTGGCGTGAGTAGCGCAGCCCCTTCTCGTGATCGCCGGCGGCGATCGCGTGGCGTGCAAGCTCGCGGAGGTGCGATCCGGGGTGCTCGCCGTGGAGTTGCTCGAGCGCCTCGACCGCGAGTTGGTGCATCCGTACCCGGCGCGCGCTGGTAAGCCCCTCGTAGAGCGTGTCGCGGATGAGCACGTGCGCGAAGCCCAGGCGTCCGGGCGAACCGGGAAGGTCGGAGACCACGCGCGCGGCGATCGCCTCGTCGAGCCATTCGAGCAGCTCGTCGTCCGAGACCCCACCGAGACGGGCGAGCACCTCGGGTGCGAACTCCCGGCCGAGCACAGAGGCCAGCACGAGCAGACGGTTGGTCTCACTCGAGAGGTGGCCCAGACGTCGTGAGATCACGTCGCGGACGCTCTGCGGGATCGTTAGGCGCGGCTCGCCGGCGGACTCCGGCAGCTCGCCCTCGAGCGCCAGCAGCCGAACGATCTCGCCCACGAAGAGCGGATTCCCGACGGTCTGCTCGTGCAGCGCCGTTACCAGGCGCGGCGAGGCCATCTCGGACGCCGTCAACTCGACGTACTCCGCCACCTCGCTATGGCTGAGCCCGCCGAGTGCAAGCCGCCTGGCCGTCGGCTCTCGGCCGACCTCGGCGAGCATCTCGGTCAGGGGCTCTCCCGGCACCGGATCGACGTCGCGATAGGCGCCGAGCACCAGAACGCGCATCGAGCCGAGCTGGCGGGTGAGGAACCGCAGCAGAAGGAGAGACGGCGCGTCGGCTGCGTGGAGGTCGTCGAGCACGAGCACTATCGGGCGGTGCGCGGCGGCGTTCCGCAGGAACTCAGCGGCGGCGTCGAAGAGCCGAAAGCGCGCCGATTCAGGCTCGGCGGGCGCCGGCGGCGGCAGGTCGGAAAAGCGCTCACGCAGCTCCGGGAGTACCTGGGCAAGCTCTGAAGCCCCGGTGCCGAGCTCGCCGCGCAGGGCGCTGGGATCGCTCTCGCGCACGTAGGCCCGCAGCGACTGAACCCAGGGCCAGTAGGCCGGCGCGCCGCCCGCCTCCCAGCAGCGCCCGACCAGCAGGCGTGCGCCGCGAGCCTTCGCTTGCGCGATGAGCTCCTCCGCGAGGCGCGTCTTGCCGATGCCCGGCTCGCCCGAGAGGAGGAAGAGGCGCCCCCGGCCAGCAAATGCGTCCTCCAGGCCGGCCACCAGCTCTGCCAGCTCGTGACCGCGCCCGACGAACGCGCCGCCCGGCTTCTCCGGAAGCGGGTGCTCCCGCTCGCGCAGGTCCAGGCCCGGGTCCTGCTCGAGGATCGCCTGGTGGAGGTCACGCAGCGGGCGGCCCGGTTCGATTCCGAGCTCCTCCACGAGGCCGGCGCGGGCGACCTGGTACGCCTCGAGAGCTTCGGCCTGGCGGCCGGAGCGGTACAGCGCGAGCATGAGCTGGCCGCGCAGACGTTCGCGCAGCGGATGCTGGGCGATCAGGCCCTCCAGCTCGCCGACGAGCTCGTCGTGGCGGCCGAGCACGAGATCAGCCTCGATCCTGTGCTCGAGGGCCGCGAGACGCGCCTCCTCCAGCCGTGCGATCTCGGGCTGGCCGAACGACTCATACGCCAGGTCGGCGAGCGGCTCGCCGCGCCAGAGCGCAAGCGCCTCGCGCAGCAGACCCGCGGCCGTCGCCGGGTCCTGCGCGTTCTCAGCCTCGACCACCAGCCGCTCGAACGAATGGAGGTCGAGCTGGTCCTCCTCGAGGCTCAGGACGTAGCCGGGCGGGCGCGTGACGAGCAGCTGGCCCGCCGCGCCGCGCGAGCGCTCCGGCTCGAGCACCTTGCGAAGCCGCGACACCGCGACGGACAGGGTCTTCGCCCCATCGCCGGAGGCGCGCTCGCCCCACACGGCGTCAACCAGCCGGTCGCTCGAGACGACCTCTCCTTCGTGCAGGAGCAGCATGGCCAGCAGGGCTCGCTGCTTGGCGCCCCCGAGGGACAGCCTGCGCTCCCCGTCGTATGCCTCGAGCGGCCCGAGGATCAGGAATCTCATCTGAGGAGTCCGCCCCCGAACGTAACACCCGCCCGTGCGCCCAACAAGCGCCTGTTGCCGAGCTGTTGAGCGCCTGTAGCCGGCGTCTCGGATGCTCTCCGCATGTCAACCATCACCACCGATGTCGACCGGCGGGCGAGGATCATCGCGCTCACCGTGGTGACCGCGGCCTTTGCCATCCTGGTGGCGCTGCTGCTCGCGCTGTTCTAGTACTGGGCCAGCGTGCCGGTCTGGCGCGCCCGCCGCACAGCCGCCGTGAAGCCGAGTACGGCGATCGGCAGCAGCACGGCGGCCGAGCCGAACAGGCCGGCCAGCTGCGCGTGATCCACGTCGCCTCCGAGGAGGGCTGCGCGCACAACGTCGAGACCCCAGGTGAAG
>DASUQG010000148.1:0-2724 GCA_036280695.1 Thermoleophilaceae bacterium | reverse complement strand
TGCTCTTCCTCCGCCGGACCGCGACCGTGCTCGCCATCCTGAAAGCTGCTTGATTGACCCTGCCCCGAAGCCGAGAGCATCGGCTACATTTGCTGGCGCGAGTCCTGACGGAACCTCCACGAGAAGACGACGAAGAGGACGAGGAACACCACGATGCTCACGACGGGTATGAAGCGGTATCTGAGGCGGAGGTCCATCGGCGAGCCCTGCGCTGGAACGCTCTCCCTGATCGGTTACGACCTTGGGACTTGGCCGGCCCGCGCCTTCGGGCGCCGCCCGCCCTGTTGATGTAGACGGACGCCGTCCCGCGCGCGATGCCGGAGCCCCCTCGGCCCGAGACCGGCAGCCGGAGGTAGGCCCGCATTGACCGCGGCCCGGCCGGGAAGCACCGTCCCGCACGCCGACCGGCCCGGCCGGGGAATGTCAGTCCCGGATCGGGCGCACGCCGATCGGCTGGGCGGGACCGCGACGGCCGCGAAGGGGGAGCCTTGAGCGCGGACCACGACCACACCCCCCTCGCGGCGTTCGCGCGCCGCGTGCTCGTCGCCATCGCCCTGGCGGCGCTCGCCTTTCTGCTCTGGCGCGCCGTCGACATCCTCTTCCTCGTCCTGGGCGGCGTGGTCGCGGCCGTGCTGCTGCGGGCCTGCGCCGAACCGGTTGCGCGGCGCACGCCGCTTTCCGACCGCCAAGCGGTGGTCGCGACGGCGATTGTGATCGTGCTCGTGCTCGTGCTCGTCGGCTGGCTCGTGGGTGCGCAGCTCAGCGCCCAGATCTCGGACCTCCTCGACCGCCTGCCCCAGGCTTGGCAGGGGCTGCAGGACCGGCTCGGCGTCGGCGCCTTGGGCGAGTGGCTGCGGGGCCAGGCCGGGGCCGCCGGCTCGGGCACGGGCGGCGTGCTCGCTTCCCTCGTCGGCTATGCCACCACGCTCGGCGGGGCGCTCGCCAATCTCATCCTCGTGCTGATCGGTGGCGTGTTCTTCGCGATCCGGCCCGACCTCTACCGTGAGGGGCTCGTCAAGCTCGTGCCGGGCGAGGCGGCGCGGGCGCGGGTCGCGGACACGCTGGACACGTGCGGACGGGCGTTGCGCGCCTGGCTGCTCGGCCAGCTCGTGTCGATGGCGATCGTGGGCGCGCTGACCTGGTTGGGGCTGTGGCTGATCGGCGTGCCCGCGGCGTTCGCGCTGGCGCTCCTGGCCTCCCTCGCCGAGTTCGTGCCGATGGTGGGGCCGGTCGCCGCGACCGTGCCGGCGCTGCTGCTCGCGCTCACGCAGGGCTGGGGCACGGCGCTGTGGACACTCGCCCTCTACCTCGCGGTGCAGCAGGCTGAAAGCAACCTGATCACGCCGCTGGTGCAGCGCGAGGCCGTGGAGCTGCCGCCGGCGCTCACGCTGTTCGGGGTGGTCGCGTTCGGGGTGGTGTTCGGCCCCCTTGGCCTGGTTCTCGCGGTGCCGGCGCTGGTCGTCGCCTACGTGGCGGTGAAGAAGCTGTGGGTGCGCGACACGCTCGGCGAGCCCACCCCGGTGCCGGGCGAGGATGACGCCCGGTCCTGAGCGCTCGGGTGCGGGATCGGCACGGGACACGGCCCCGTGCTTCCGGCGGCGGTCGGTCTGCGCTAGTCTAGGCGGGAAGGGGATGCCATGACCGACCGGCACCTCGACATGCGCGCGGAGCCCACGGCCACCATCCTGGAGCGCTGCCGGACTGCGGCCTCGGGCACGTTCCGCGAGACGCGCGAGGCGTGGCCGGCGCTCGGCTTCTACGAGCGCTTCGAGCAGGTCGTCTGCCTCGTCCTCACCTTCCTGATCGCCTGCCTGATCGCGGTCGCGACCTGGCACCTGGTCATCCACATCGTCGAGCTGCTGCTGCTCGACGTGGTCGACCCGGCGAACCAGGCCGTGTTCCAGACCGTCTTCGGCATGGTCATGACGGTGCTGATCGCGCTCGAGTTCAAGCACTCGATCCTGAGCGTGCTCGAGCGCAAGGAGCACATCGTCCAGGTGCAGGCGGTGGTGCTGATCGCGCTCTTGGCGCTGGTGCGCAAGTTCATCATCATCGACGCGACCAAGACCGAGCCGATGACGCTCATCGGCTTGGCCCTCGCCGCGCTGGCGTTGGGCGGCGTCTACTGGCTGGTGCGCGAGCAGGATCATCGCGAGGCGCGCGACCGAGTGGGGCAGACGTAGACCTTCCACCCCTGCTGCCGGGAGGAGATCACCGCCTCCCATCCAGTATGGGGCGCTGACGGTCTGATGGATGGGCAAAAACGACCGTTCGGGCAGCTCGGCCAGCAGCGTGCGTGCGCTCACCGGGCCAATGCCCGGCACCGAGCGGAGCAGCTCCTCCTTGGCCCGCCAGATGGAGCTCTCTCGGACTGCTCCGTCGAGGTCCTGCTACCTTGTCCATGACCCGGTTTCGCTGAATGCGGGCTTGTTGGCCCTGGTGACCGTTCGGGTTGTGAGGAGTAACCGTCCAGCTACACCGCCCTGGCGCCTTGACCGTAGGGCTAGTTACGCTACGGCCCGGCCGCAGCGTAACGCCAGGGAAGCAGCTCGTCGATCCGGCTGATCTTGCGGTCGGCGATCCGGCCCAGCACATCGGTGAGCCAGGCCTGCGGATCGATGCCGTTCAGCTGCAAGCGTCGTCTGACCGTCGCGCCGTTCAGGCATCGACGGTAGCCGCAATCCGCTCGGCCTACCAGATCCAGGGCAGCAGCCGCTCGAGCTC
>DASUQG010000147.1:0-3229 GCA_036280695.1 Thermoleophilaceae bacterium | reverse complement strand
GCCGCGCTCGTGGTCGACGCGGAGGGGAGCGGCGAGCAGGCCGACAGGCTCGCCCTGCGGCTCGGACCCGAGGCACTCGTGGTGCACGTGGCGCCGTTCATCGTGGCGCTGGTGCCGGCGGCGGGGCGCCGCCGCGAGCTCGAGGCCGCGGTGCGGGGGCGCAGGGCCGCGCTCGGTCCGGCGGTCGGCTGGCAGGAGGCCGGTGTGAGCTTCGCGCGGGCGCGCGAGGTGCTGCGGCTCGCCCGCGACGGCGGCATCGAGGACAGCGGGGGGCTACTGCTGGCGGAGAGGCACAAGCTCTCCCTGCTGCTCGGGATCGACCGCCGCCTGGCCCGCGACGTGGCCGACACGGCGCTCGCGCCGCTCGAGGGCGAGACGGAGCTGTCCCGCGAGCGGCTCGGCACCACGCTCGACGCCTGGCTGCGCCACCGTGGCCGCACGGAGGCGGTCGCGAAGGCGCTGCACGTGCACCCACAGACGGTGCGCTACCGCCTGGCGCGCCTGCGAGAGCTGTTCGGCGCGCGCCTCGACGACCCGGACGCCCGCTTCGAGCTCGAGCTGGCCCTGCGGGCACGGCG
This sequence comes from Thermoleophilaceae bacterium, assembly GCA_036280695.1. Lineage (GTDB taxonomy): Bacteria > Actinomycetota > Thermoleophilia > Solirubrobacterales > Thermoleophilaceae > JACVRW01. The sequence continues at coordinate 2,651 of DASUQG010000147.1, read as the reverse complement.
CCTCGCCGGGTAGCATCCCGCGCCCATGCCCGGACCCCTCGAAGGCCGCGTGGCGGCCGTGACCGGCGCCTCGTCGGGAATTGGAGAGGCCACCGCGCGCGCCCTGTCGGTGGCCGGTGCGAGCGTGGCGCTCGGCGCGCGCCGCACCGACAGGCTGGAGGCGATCGCCGAGAGTATCGACGGGCCCACGCTCGTCCGGGCGGTCGACGTCTCTGACGAGGAGCAGGCGCGCAGCTTCGTCCAGGCGGCGCACGACGAGCTCGGCGGTCTCCACATCCTCGTGAACAACGCGGGCGTGATGCTGCTCGGGCCGGTCGCGGACGCCGACACCGAGGACTGGCGCAGGATGATCGCCGTGAACCTGCTCGGGCTGCTCTACTGCACTCACGCCGCCCTGCCGCTGATGGCGCGGGCCGGGGGAGGCGATGTCGTGAACCTCTCGTCCGTGGCCGGCCGCCGCGCCGACGCGGGCGCCGCGGTCTACAACATGACCAAGTTCGGCGTCCACGCCTTCTCGGAGGCGCTGCGGCAGGAGGCGCTCCACCAGGGAATCCGGGTCACGACCGTCGCGCCGGGCTTCGTCGACACCGAGCTCCAGGGGCACAACACGAACCCGCTCGTACGCCAGGCCACGGCCAAGGCGCGGGAGCAGATCGGCGAGGTGCTGCACGCCGACGACATCGCCGAGGCGATCGTGCACGCGGTCACGCGCCCCGCGCATGTGTGCGTGAACGAGCTGCTGGTGCGCCCGACCGGACAGTCGCGCTAGGCGCTCCGCAGCTCCCGCACGGCACGCTTGGCCAGCTTCACCGCCGCGGCCTGCGCCTCGCGGTCGCTGAAGCCCGGCACGTTCACGCGCAGCTTGAGGATCTTGTCGCGGTCGTATGCCACGAGCTGGTTCCTGGCGCGGGTCCACCAGGCGCCCGCGCCTCCGTAGGCGGCGTCCTCGCCCACGCCTCTGATCTGGCGCGCCTTCAGGCCCGGATCCGCGTTGTAGTACTCGAGCTGCTCTGCGAGCAGGTTGTAATAGCGGAGCTGGGCGCGCGGCGCCGAGTCCACCATCAGCTTCGCGGTCGCGCGGCCGCCGTGCCAGTCGCAGATGCTCAGATCGAGCGAGTCGTTCGGCGCGGCCTTGAGCTCGCCCGCCTGGATGCGAAGGCTGCGCGCGACGAACGCCCGAGAGAGCACACCGCACGCGTGTGCGTCCAGGGTGCCGCTGTCGGCCGGCTTCGTGAGCTCGCTGCGCTTGAACGCGGTCGTCCGCGTGGGCGGAGCGCTGTCGTCGTCATCGCCGGCGCAGCCCGCCAGGAGGCCGAGCAGGATGACATACAGGAGTACGTGATAGCGTACGCGAGGTGTCGATGAACGGTTCATTTGGGGGTCGGATTCGAAGCCTTCGTGAGGCGATGGACCTATCACTACGTGACCTGGCGGACCGCAGCGGCGTGTCGGCGCCGATGCTGTCCCAGGTCGAGCGAGGCGAGACGAGCCCAACGCTAGCGCTCGCCGAGCGGATTGCCGGGGGGCTCGAGCTGACGCTCTCGCAGCTGCTGCGACTCGACGAGACCGACGGCGTGAGCGTCGTGCGCGCCGGCGATCGTCGCCGCGGTGGCGGCACGGCGCACCGCTACGAGGTGCTCACCCCACCGCTGCCGGGCCTGCGCGCCGAGGTCTCACTGCACTCGCTTGCCGGGGGCGCATCGACCGCCGGCCCGGACGACCCGCCGATGCACGAGCCGGGCAGCCGTGAGACGGCGGTCGTGGAGATCGGGCCGGTGCGCTTCATCTGCGGGGGCGCCATACACGACCTCGACGCGGGCGACTCCGTGACCTTCGACGCGGACCTTCCGCACCACTTCGAGAACCCCGGCGACGGCGAGGCGCGCTTCTACGCGGTCGTGGCCGCCGGGCTCAGGAGGAGCTAGCGAATGGCGAAGACTCTGTTCGACAAGATCTGGGAGGCGCACGAGGTCGCCGATGGCCTCCTCTACATCGACCTCCACCTCGTGCACGAGGTGACCTCCCCGCAGGCCTTCGAGTCCCTGCGGCTGGCCGGCAGGAAGGTGCGCCGCCCCGACCGCACGCTCGCCACGGCCGACCACAACGTTCCGACCGACGGCTCCACCGCGGCCGAGCAGATCCGCGACCAGCTCTCGCGCGTGCAGGTGGAGACGCTCGAGCGCAACTGCGAGGAGTTCGGCGTGCCGATCCACTCGATCGGCTCGAGGCGCCAGGGAATCGTGCACGTGATCGGCCCCGAGCTGGGCATCACGCAGCCCGGGATGACGATCGTCTGCGGTGATTCGCACACCTCCACCCACGGCGCGTTCGGCGCGCTCGCGGTCGGCATCGGCACGAGCGAGGTGGAGCACGTGCTCGCCACCCAGACGCTCCAGCAGCGCAAGCCGAGGTCGATGCGGATCCGCTACAGCGGCGAGCTCGGCTACGGGGTCACGGCCAAGGACCTGATCCTCGCCACGATCGGCCAGATCGGCGTGGCCGGCGGCGTTGGCCACGTGGTCGAGTACGCGGGCCCGGCGATCGAGGCGCTCTCGATGGAGGGCCGCATGACCGTGTGCAACATGACGATCGAGGCCGGCGGGCGCGCGGGGATGATCGCCCCGGACGACACCACCTTCGAGTGGGTCGAG
>DASUQG010000146.1:0-4474 GCA_036280695.1 Thermoleophilaceae bacterium | reverse complement strand
CGCGGAGCGCTCACTAGGATCGCCGGGTGGCAAGCGTCGCTTCTCGTCCACGAGCCCTGCCGCGGCTCGGCTCGATGCCCAGCAGCTTCGTGCTGCCGTGCCTCGTGCTGCTCGGGCTGTTCGCGGTCTCGGCCTTCCTGCGCACGAACTCGCTCGGCGAGTCGCTCTGGATGGACGAGGGACTCTCGATCGGCATCGCCTCCCAGCCGCTGTTCGACATCCCCGGGATCCTGCGCGTGGACGGCTCGCCGCCGCTCTACTACATGCTGCTGTCCGCGTGGATGGACCTCGTGGGCGACGGCCCCGCGGAGACGCAGGCGCTGTCGGTGGCCGTCTCGCTGCTCGCGATTCCGGGCGGCCTGTGGGCCGGCTGGAGCCTCTTCGGGCGCCGCGCCGGCCTCTTCTGCGCAGCGATGTGCGCCGTCAACCCGTTCCTGACGGCCTACGCGCAGGAGACCCGCATGTACGCGCTCATGCTGGTCATGTCGCTGCTGGCCACGGCGGCCTTCCTGCACGTGTTCGCGTTCGGCCGCCGACGCTACCTGCCGCTCTTCATGCTCCTGCTCGCGGGCATGCTCTACACGCACAACTGGGGCCTGTTCCTGGGCGCCGGTCTCGCGATCGGGCTGGTGCCGTGCTGGTACGTGTCCGAGGACCGGTCGAGCTTCTGGAAGGACGCGCTTATTGGCTTCGGAGCAGTCGGGCTGCTCTACCTGCCGTGGCTGCCCACGCTGCTCCACCAGGTGCAGCACACCGGAGCGCCGTGGCTCAACCCGCCGAACTTCGGCGCACCCGTCCAGATCTCCAAGTCCCTGCTGGGCGGCGGCACGCCGACCGTGGCGCTGGTGCTCGCGGGCGGCTCCGGGATCGCGGCGATCCTGGCCCGCCGCGTGGAGGACAAGGAGCGCACCGCGCTCCTCTCCGGCGCGGTGATCGTGCTCGGCACGCTCGCGGTCGCCTGGATCGTGTCGCAGGTCTCGCCCGCCTGGACCACCCGCTACCTCGGCGTGCTGCTCGGGCCGATGCTCCTGCTCGGCGCGCTCGGGCTCGCCCGCGCGGGAACGCTCGGTCTGGTGGCGCTCGCGATCGTGCTCGGGATCTGGGCGATCCCGAAGAGCTACGGGCTCGAGAACAAGTCGAACGCATCCGATCTGCGCAAGGACGCCGTGCCCGAGCTGCGCCAGGGCGACCTCGTCCTGTCGATGCAGCCGGAGCAGGGACCGCTGCTCGCGTACCACCTGGAGCAGCTCGGCGGAGCGCCGGAGCTGCGCTTCGGCAACCCGCTGGGCGCGGTCGAGAACGACATGATCATGGACTGGACCGACGGCTACGACAGGCTGAAGGAAGCCACCCCATCGGCGAACCTGGAGCCGCTGATTGCTAGTCTGCGGCCCGGCGGGCGGGTCCTCATCGTTCATCCCGTGACCTCACGTGCGGATGACTGGGACGCGCCCTGGACGGAGCTGGTCAGGCGCCGGTCCGCCCAGTGGGGCGCGGCGCTCGCCCGAGACCCGCGCCTGAAGCCGGTGGCGGCCTTCGACCATGGGGCCGTCCCCCGGACCTACCGCCGTGCCACGCGCATTGGAGTGCGTGGCGTCATGTACGAGAAGACCGGATGACTGAGAACGAGACGAAGCCACAGCCTCCCGCAAACCTCGCGCGGCCCGACATGCGCGACAAGCCGACCGTGATCCTCGGCGGCGGTCCCGCCGGCCTCACGGCGGGCTACCTGCTCGCGAAGAAGGGCCTGCCCGTGGTGGTGCTCGAGGCTGAGGACCAGGTGGGCGGCATCGCCAAGACCGCGGTGCGCGACGGCTATCGCTTCGACCTCGGGGGGCACCGCTTCTTCACCAAGGTGAAGGAGGTGGACGACCTCTGGCACGAGATCATGCGCGAGGAGTTCCTGAAGCGCCCGCGCATGTCGCGCATCTACTGGAACAAGAAGTTCCTCGACTACCCGCTGCGCGGCCCGGACGTGATCAAGAAGCTCGGTCCGGTCGATCTCACCAAGGCGTTCCTCTCGTACCTGTGGGCCAAGGTGAAGCCGAAGGGCAAGGAGGACACCTTCGAGGAGTGGGTGGTCAACCGCTTCGGCCGCTGGCTGTTCAACCAGTTCTTCAAGTCGTACACCGAGAAGGTGTGGGGCGTGCCCACGTCCGAGATCCGCGCGGACTGGGCGGCCCAGCGCATCAAGGGCCTGTCGTTCTTCAGCGCCGCCAAGTCGGCTTTCTTCGGCAACAAGGGCGACAAGATCAAGTCGCTGATCTCGGAGTTCAACTATCCCCGCTACGGCCCAGGCCAGATGTGGGAGACGATGACCGACGACATCCGCCGCCTGGGCGGACAGGTGCTGCTCGAGCACCGCGTCACGAAGCTGGACTTCGAGGGCGAGCGCTGCGTGCGCGTGCACGTGGGCGAGCAGGTCTTCGAGCCGTCCGCCGTGATCTCCTCGCTGCCGCTCCGCAACGCGGTGGGGATCGCGAACCCGCACCCGCGGCCCGAGGTGGTGGCCGCCGCCAAGGGGATGCGCTACCGCGACTTCCTCACCGTGGCGGTGGTGCTGAACGGGGACGACATCTTCCCGGACAACTGGATCTACATCCACGATCCGAGCGTGAACGTCGGCCGCATCCAGAACTTCCGCTCGTGGAGCCCGTGGATGGTGCCCGACCCGACCAAGGCGTGCGTCGGCCTCGAGTTCTTCTGCTTCGCGGGTGACGAGCTCTGGGAGACCGACGACGAGAAGCTCGTTGAGCTGGGGATGAGGGAGCTCGAGGAGCTCGGCCTCGCGCGCCGCGACCAGCTCGAGTTCGGGTTCGTGGAGCGGGTGCCGAAGGCCTACCCGATCTACGACGCCGAGTACGCCGAGCGCGTCTCGATGATGCGCACCTGGCTGGACGGCCTGGACAACTACATCCAGGTCGGCCGCAACGGGCTGCACCGCTACAACAACTCGGACCACTCGATGCTCACGGCCATGCGCGCCGTGGACAACCTCGTCGACGGTGCCGACCACGACATCTGGGCGGTCAACGCCGAGTCGGTGTACCACGAGGAGGAGAAGCAGGACGAGCAGCAGCCCTACATCGAGGCTCCCGAGACGGAGTCGATGAAGGAGCCGCTGCACTCCTGAGCGGCGGCGCGCTCGCCTTGGCGCTGGGCGCTGCGGTTCTGCATGCCGGCTGGAACGTGCTGCTCGCTGGGGCGCGGGATACCCGGGCAGCGACCGCTGGCGTCCTCATCTTCGGGGTCGCGCTTCTGGCACCACCGGCGCTGGTAACCGGCGGGGTTTCCGCGGAGGCCGTGCCCTTCATCGCCGCCTCTGCGGCGCTCGAGCTTGCCTATTTCGTTCTGCTCGCCCGGGCGTACGCCGGCGGTGAGCTGTCGGTCATCTATCCGATCGCTCGTGGGTCGGCCCCGGTCGTGGTCCTCGTTTTCGGCGCTCTTGCATTGAGGGAGAACGTGTCCGCGGGCGCCGCCGTCGGGGTTCTCTTGGTCGCCGCGGGAGTCCTTCTCGTCGGGTTGGGCGCTTTTCATTTCCGTTTCGCAATGGAAAGCGCCCAACCCCCACGTGACCTGCTGTTCGGGCTGGCGATCGGGGCCGTCATTGCGTCCTACACGCTCGTGGATTCCGAGGCGGTCGAGCACGCCGACCCGATCGCGTACCTCTGTCTCGTCGTCGCGCCGTGCGCCGTGCTCTACCCGGCGCTCACGAGGACGCGGCCCGACCTGGGCGCCAGGACGGCGCTGACCGCCGCGGCGACCTTCGGCGCGTTCCTCATGGTCCTCGCCGCGTTCCGGCTCGCTCCAGCGGCGCCGGTGGCGGCCGTGAGGGAGACGAGCGTGGTGATCGCCGCCCTCCTCGCCGCTGTCTTTCTTCACGAGGCGGTGGGCGTGCGAAGGCTGGCGGGCGCCCTGTGCGTCGTGGCGGGCGTGGCCGCGATCGCCTACTCGTAGTACGGCAGCGGCCCGCCGGCCGCGTCCAGCACCGTCTGGTAGAGCTCCTCGCTCACCTTCGGGTTCTGCTTCACGACGTTCGTGAACTCGTGGGGGTCCACGCGCAGGTCGCAGAGCGTGCGCTCGTTGCCCTGGTTGTCGCCGATCAGCACCCAGTCGTCGGTGCGGATGAAGAAGCGGTTGTACATGCCGCCGTAGTGGAACTCGCGGCTCTCGGCGGGGCTGTCGCCGGTGAGGATGGGGGAGAGGTCTGTGCCGCCCATCCAGCCGGGCGGGTCCATTCCCACCATCGACAGCACCGTCGGCCCCACGTCGTGCGTGGAGGCGAAGTACTGGCTCACCTCGCCGGCCGCGCGGTCGTCCGGGTGGACCAGGATGAACGGCACCTGCGCGAGCTCGGGGTGGAGCTGCGAGGGGACCTTGCCGGTGTAGCCGCGCTCGCCCAGCAGGTAGCCGTGGTCGCTCAGCAGGACGATCACGGTGTTCTTGTGCAGCCCGAGCTCGTGGAAGCGGTCGA
>DASUQG010000145.1:0-17476 GCA_036280695.1 Thermoleophilaceae bacterium | reverse complement strand
TGGGTGCGGGCCGAGGACAGCATGCACGTGGACCTGCACTGGACCCTGGGCGGCGTCGACGCGAGCGCCACCGACCCGTGGGCGGTCCTGGCAGCCGACACCGAATCGATGCAGGTCGGGGGGACCGAGGTCGAGATCCTGTCCGAGCCGGCGCGGGCGCTTCACGTCGCACTCCACGCAGCGCTGCCCGGTCCCGGGAGCAGGAAGACGCTGATCGACCTCTCGCGCGCGCTCGAGCGGCTGCCGGTCGGCACCTGGGAGGCGGCGGGAGAACTCGCCGCGCGGCTCGGCGGGCAGGCGGCGTTCGCCGCGGGGCTGAGGCGGCTCCCCGCTGGGGCCGCCCTTGCCGAAACGCTCGAGCTCGCGTCCGAGCACAGCGTGGAGGCCGCCCTGCTCGCCGACTCGGCGCCCTACTCCGCCTGGACGCTCGACCGGCTGTCGAAGGCCGAGGGGCTCCGCGCCAAGCTGCGCATCATCCTTCCCAGGCTGTTTCCCGGGCCGGATTTCATGCGCGTCTGGTACCCGGTCGCGCGCCGTGGCCGCGCGGGACTCGCGCTCGCCTACCTGCGGCGGCTCGCGTGGCTCGTCACGGCGGCGCCGCGCGCCCTGCTGGCGTGGCGGCGGGCGCGCCGTGGGACGCGAGGTTCCGCCTGAAAGCCGTCCGGCTTGCCGAACAGACTTCCGTGTGTTATCCAGAAACAAGGTATGGCGGCGGGCGGGACAGCCCGGCGACTCGGGCTCGAAGGGATTTCTCGCGATGACTGACTCGGCACGTGCGGTTCTCGTGGCCGCGGCGTTGAGTCTGAGCATCGCCGTCCCGGCCTATGGCCAGACGACGGAGACCCCGGCTCAGACCACGACTACCACTGAGACGACGCCCACCCAGACCACTCCGACCGAGACCATCCCGGCGCCCACGAGCCCCGAGCCGACCTCGGCGCCGAACGAGTACGTCGAGAGCATTCCGACCGGCGGCGGACAGTCGCCGACCACCGGCGGGCAGGGCGACGGCGTGCCGGCTCCCGCTGTTCCCGCGCCCACACCGGTCGCCCCAGAGACTCCGGCGCAGACGAGTGAGCCGGCGGAGGTGCCCCCAAGCCCGCCGAAGCGACACAGGAAGGAGCGCAGGCGTGCGCACCTGCCGACGCACCCGTACCGTGCCCCGGCGCCGGCGGCACCCGCGCAGCCCGTGCTCCCCAGCGCTCCCGCCGCCGCGGACGCCGGCGAGCCGGCGAACCCGTTGCTGCTCGGCGTGGCGCTCCTCCTGATCACGGCGGTTGTGCTGAGCACCGCCGTGGCAAACCGCCAGCGTGCCGGCGCCTAGCTCCCCGATCCAGGAGCGCGCGCGGGTGTCCGGCGTCATGGGCACACGAGTGGTCGCGACGCTGCGGCGCCACGGGCTCGTCGCCGGAGTCGCCATCGCCGTCTTCGCGCTTGCGTTCCAGAGCGGCGGCTATGACATCACCGTCCGCAACTCGTTCGCGATCGCGGCCTGGTGGGCCATCGCGGTGGCGGTCGGGGCCGTCGTGTGGCCGCTCGAGCGGCCACCCCGCGCCGCTCTGGTCGGCGCCGGGGCACTCGCTGCGCTGCTCGCCTGGACCGCGATCGCAATCTCCTGGTCGGACAGCGCGGAACGCGCGTTCACCGAGGTCAACCGGATGGCGTTCTACCTGGCCGTGTTCGCGCTGGTCGTCCTGGCCTCGCGGCGAGGCAGCGGCGCGCGCTGGGCCGACGGGCTCGCATTGGGGATCGTCGCGATCGGGCTGGTGGCGCTCACGAGCCGGCTCTTCCCCGACCTGATCGGCGACCGCGGCGTGTCGAGCTTCTTCCCGCGCGGCACCCGTTACCTCGGCTATCCGCTCGACTACTGGAACGGCCTCGGCATCTTCGTAGGGCTCGGGTTTCCGCTGCTGCTGCGCACCGCACTTGACGCGCGATCCGCTCTCGGGCGCGCGCTCGCCATGGCCGCCACCCCCGCGCTGGCCGCGACGCTGTACCTGGCCTCCTCGCGCGGCGGGCTCGGCACCGCGGCGCTGGGCACGCTCGTCTTTGTGGTGCTGTGCCGCGAGCGCCTGCGCGCGGTGATCGCAATTGCGCTCCTCGGGAGCGGCGCCGCGGCGGCCGTGGCCGTGCTGGCGGCGAGATCCGAGCTCGCCGACGGGAACCTGCAGGTGCAGGGGGTCGCTGCCCAGGGCCGGAGCGCCGCGGTGCTCATCGCCGGCATCTGCCTGCTCGCCGGCGTGGCCCACTGGCTGCTCTCGCGAGTGTCTCTCCCCACCCCCAGGCTTCGGATTCCGCGGCTCGTGCTGGCGGCGGGCGCGCTCGTGCTGGTGGCCGCTGCCGTGATCGCGGCGAATCCCGGCGAGCGCCTCGACAGCTTCAAGCGGCCCCCGAGCAACCCGTTCGCCCGGGTCCAGAGCTCGCCCGGCGACGCCGGCGCAGCGGAGGCTCCGCGGCTCGCGCCCACCTCCCGGCATCTGCTCAGCTCGACCGGGAACGGACGCTGGCAGTTCTGGGGTGCCGCCGTCGACGAGTTCGAGACGAGGCCGCTGGTCGGAAGGGGGCCGGGCTCGTACGAGGCCTGGTGGGCCCAGCACGGCTCGGTGTCCTACTTCACGCGCCACGCGCACTCGCTGTACCTGGAGACGCTCGGGGAGCTGGGTGCGGTGGGTCTCGCGCTGCTGCTCGGCTTCCTCATCACGGGCCTCGTGGCCGCCGGCTCCCGGCTGGGCGCGGCGCGCGGACCTGAGCGCAACGTGATCGCCGCGCTGACGGCCGTGGTGATCGCATTCGGGTTCGCGGCCGGGATCGACTGGATCTGGCAGCTGACGGTGGTGCCGGTGGTCGCGATCGTCGCGCTCGCGCTCCTGACCGGGCCGGCCACGGCGACGGCGGCGGCGCCCGCAACCTCGACGGGCCGCCCGCGCCGATCGGTGGCGCTGCGCGCGGCGGTCGTGGTGGCCTGCCTCGGCCTCGTCGTGGCCCAGGGCATCCCGCTACTGGCGCAGGACGACATCCGGCGCAGCCAGCACCGCTTCGCCGCCGGGAATCTCGACGGCGCCCGCGACGCGGCGCTCAGCGCGCGAAGCGTCCAGCCGTGGGCCGCCTCGCCGCACCTCCAGCTGGCGCTCGTGGACGAGCGACGGGGTGACCTGCGAAGCGCGCGCTCGGCGATCGCGAAGGCCATCGATCGCGATCCGCTCGACTGGCGGCTGTGGCTCACGTCCGCTCGCATCGACGGCGAGTCGGGCCGGGCCAAGGGGGCCAGCGCGAAGCTCGACCGGGCGATCGACCTGAACCCGCGCTCACCGCTGCTCGCCTCGCTGCGGAAGGACGGGCGTTAACCCCCTCGGCTGAGCCCGGCGGCCCGGCGGTCACGATCGTCGTGGTCGCGCATTCCGTCCGCCACGAGCTCGAGCGCTGCTTCGACTCGATAGGCCGGCACGCCGGCGTGCCGGTCACGACGATCCTGGTCGACAACGCGTCCCGCGACGACACGAGGACGTGGGTGCGCGCGTCGCACCCGGAGGTCACGCTGATCGAGCTCGAAGAAAACCTGGGGGTGGCGGCGCGCGACCACGGGCTGCGCGAGTCGCTCACGCCCTACACGCTCTTCCTCGACAGCGACGCCGCCCTCACCCCGGGCGCGCTGCCCGCGCTCGTGGAGGCGCTGGAGCGCAACCCGGGCTGGGGGCTCGTGGGCCCGCGGCTCGTCTACGAGGACGGGTCGCTGCAGCGCTCCTGCCGCCGCTTCCCGCCGCGGCTGCTGCCGCTGCTCCGCCGACCGCCGCTCGATCGCGTCTTCGAGCGGCGGCGCACCGTGAGCTGGCACCTGATGACGGACTTCGACCACGAGACGACCAGGCCGGTGCTCTACCTGCTCGGCGCGTGCCAGCTCTTCCGCACCTCGCTCGCGCGCGTGGCCGGGCCGTTCGACGACCGCGTCTTCCTCGGCTGGGACGACGCCGACTGGTGCTTCCGCATCAGGGATGCGGGGGGCGAGATCGTCTTCGTGCCCGGGGCCACGGTCGTGCACAGCTACAGGCGCCAGACCCGCCGGCGGCCGGTATCGCGGGCGGCGTGGCGCCAGCTGAGGGCCTTCGTCTACTTCCAGCGCCTGTACCGGCATAGGCGCAAGGAGCTGGTGGAGCTGTCGCGCCGGCTGGACAGAATCTCCGGGTCGTGAACCCGCCACTCGTGAGCCTCGTCATGCCGGTATGGCGCCCACGCCGCGAGTGGTTGCTGGAGGCCGTGCGCAGCGCCCTCGCCCAACGCGACTGCGAGCTCGAGCTGATCGTGGTGGACGACGGCAACGCCGAGCCGCTCGACGAGCTGCTCGCGGAGGTCCGCGACCCGGCGCTGCGATTGGTGCGTGCCTCCCACGGCGGTCCCTCGGCGGCGCGCAACGCGGGAGTCGAGGCGGCGCAGGGCCGGCTGATCCGCTTCGTGGACGCCGACGACGTCTACGAGCCGGGGAGCACGGCACGGCTGGCGCGCCTGATCGGCGACGCGGAGGACGTGATCGCCTACGGGCGCACTGTCTTCTGCGACGAGCAGCTTCGGCCCGTCTGGACGATGTCGTCGCGCCTTGAGGGCCGGATCGCCGGAGAGGCGGTGCTCGGGCACTTCAGGGTGCGGATCCAGTCGCTCGTCTTCCCCGCCGCGGTCGTCCGCGCGGCCGGCCCGTGGGACCCGAGCTTCCCCGTCTGCCACGACCTCGAGTTCATCGCGCGAGCGCTCGAGCATGCCCGCGTCCGGCCGGATCCGGCGGTCGCGACGTACTACCGCAAGCACGAGGGCTCGGTGACCTCGGGCTTCGAGCGCGGCGACGACGACATCCGGCGCGTGATCGAGGGATACCTGGACCGCCACCCCGAGCGGCGCGGCACCGCGTTCGAGCGGCGGGCGGTCGCGTCCCGGCACGCCGTGGCCGCACGCGCCCGCGCCACACGCGGCATGGTGGCGCCGGCCCTTCGGCGGCTCGCTCGCTCGCTTGCTCTTGACCCGCGCGAGGCGACCCTCGAGGCCTGGGCGGCGCTTCCGGCGCTCCGCGGTCATGTGGCCAGCGCGGCGGGACTGAAGCGCGAGCGGGCGCGAGCCGAGTTGACATAACCATGCGCTAGGGTGCCGCGCGCATCTGCCCCAACCGGGGGCAGTTGCCTGGCAGAAAAGTCAAGCGCCGAGTCCGGCCGCTCCCTCAGCGGCCGGGGCGGGGGAACCAACTTTGGGCGGTCGCCGTGGCCGCCCCGGGGCGAATCGCGGACAGCGGTCCGAGTAGCGCATCTTCCAGCGCGAGCCCGTCAGCTAACCCCGTAGGCCCGAGCGGAAGGGGACAAATAGATGACGGAGCGGCCGCGGTTCGAACATTCGTCCAACCGCCTCTTGCAGGGTCACGCAATTAGCGCCTGACAGCCGATCAGGCTCGCATGCGGTCCCGCCCTCTCCACGGCCGCACGGCTCGGCTTTGCGCTGCGCTGGTGCTGAGCGCTATACCGGCGCTCAGCCTGCCGACGCTCGCCCACGGCGCGCAGAAGGCGGCGTCCGTCGACCTCACCTGGGGAATCCCGTCGTCGGACTTCGCTCCGACGGGCCAGGCGATCTCGGACGTCGGCGCCGGCTGGGTGCGCCTCGAGTTCCGCTGGAACGAGGCTGAGCCCTCGTCGAAGGGGTCGTACGACTCGAACATCATCGCGCGCTACGACAGGGCCATCGACACCGCCCGCGCCGCCGGTGCGAAGGTGCTCGTCTTCGTGAACGGCTCGCCCCGCTGGGCCTCCGGCTCACGAATCCCGATGATGAAGCCCCAGAACCCGGCCGACTACGCCGACTTCGTCCGCTTCGTCGCCGCCCGCTACGCGGGCAAGGTCTCAGCCTGGGAGGTCTGGAACGAGCAGAACACCTCTCGCTTCTGGCCGAGCGGGCCAAGCCCGTCCGCGTACGTGCCGCTTCTCAAGGCGGCCTACCCGGCGGTCAAGGCGGCAGACCCGAATGCACTGGTCGTCTTCGGCGGCGTGTCGCAGAACGACTACTCCTTCATCGAGGGCGCCTACGCGGCCGGCGCCAAGGGCTACTTCGACGTGATGGCGGTGCATCCGTATCCCGGCACGAATCCCCCCGAGGCCGTCTGGCACGAGGGCGGGCGGATCGCCCCGACGGCGTTCACCGGCTTCAGGGAGGTGCGCAGCTCGATGCTGGCCCGCGGGGACGACAAGCCGATCTGGCTGACCGAGTTCGGCTGGTCGACGACGACGACCGAGGCCTGGGGCGTGACCCACGCCCAGCAGGCGGACTACCTCACCAGGGCGTACAAGCTGCTCGAGAGCTATCCCTACATCGCGATCGCCTACTGGTACAACCTCCGCAACAACCACTGGGACGACGACGCGGACACCTGGGAGACGCAGCTGGGGCTGATGCGCACCGACTTCAGCCACAAGCCCTCCTACGACGCCTTCAAGAGCTACCAGCCGGGAGCGATCGCGCCGGATCCGTCATCGCCTTTGCCGCCGGCGATCGCGTCCGTGGCTTCGGGATCGCCCTCCGGGTCAGGGACCGCGGCGGGACGGCGCGCCACCAGGACGTTCATCGCGCTCAGGCGCGGCCGGCTCACGCGGCGCAGCGCGATGGTCGCCAGCCGCGTGATCGCGCGACGGGTCGTGATCTCGGGCCGGGTGGCGGGCGCGAGCCGCGGACGCGTCGTGATCAGGCTGCGCCGCCGCGACCATCGCGGTATCTGGAAGGCCCTGCGCCCGCGCAGGCTGCCGCTCGGGAAGCGGGGGACGTTCCGCCTCGAGCTCGGCCTGCAGCGCTCGCACTGGCTCAAGGTGCGCGCGGTCTACCTCGGTACCCCGACCGCGGCGCCGTCGCGCTCGCGGGCGCTGCGCGTCAGGAACTAGCCTCGTCGCCAACTGGCAGCGCGACGGGCTGCGAGGCGCCCTCGATCGCGTGATCACGGCGCGCCGCCAGTAGCGCCGCGAGCAGCGCCGGAGCCGTCTTCAGCAGGATCTTCAGGTCGAGCCAGTAGGACCAGTTCTCGATGTAGTGGTTGTCCCACTCGACGCGGTCGCGCAGCGACGTCTGTCCGCGCAGGCCGTACACCTGGGCGAGACCGGTGAGGCCCGACTTCACGCGGTGCCGATCGCTGTAGCGGTAGATCCGGTCGTCGAAGCGCTCCACGTACTGGAGCCGCTCCGGACGCGGGCCCACCAGGGACATCTCCCCGCGGACGACGTTCCACAGCTGTGGCAGCTCGTCGATCGCCGCTCGCCGCAGGAAGTGCGTCGTCCGGGTCACCCGCGACTCCAGTGAAGCGTTGGCCGCGACCGTCTCGCCGCCCAGCTCGACGGCTGCCCAGTCGGCGTCGGCCTCGTACCCGTCGGGGGCGTCTCTCATCGTCCTGAGCTTCAGCATCTCGAAGATCACGCCGTCGCGGCCCACGCGGGGCTGGCGGAACAGCACGGGCCCGCCGATGCTCAACCGAATCGCGGCCATAGCCGCCAGGAGCACGGGCAGCGCCAGCACCAGGAGCCCCGCCGCGACCACCCGGTCGAGCGCGTACTTGAGCCGGAACTGCCAGCTCTGGCGATCGGCCGGACGCAGCGCCACGAGCGGGAGGCCGCCGAGGTGCTCGGTCACCGCGCGCTCTCCCTCCAGCTCGAACAGCCGCGGCACGACCGAGACCGCGACCCCGAGCTCCCAGGCGCGCCGCGCCAGCGCGATGAGCCGTGGATGCTCCGCGCCCGAGAAGGCGATGATCACGTGCTCGATCCTCTCGTCCTCGACCACCGCGTCGAAGTCATCCCAGCGGTAGACGCGCAGGTCGGAGGTCTCGTCGTCAGCGTCGAGCGGATCGTCGTCGAGGAACCCGACCGGCACGAGGCCGAGCGCGGGGTCTGAGAGCAGCCGGCTGGCGGTCAGCCTGCCGATCACGCCTGCACCCACGACCAGCGTCCGCCGCCCGCCCACGCCGACCCGCCGCCGTCGCGCTTCGCCCAGCAGCACCACGGTCCGGCCGGCCATCAGCAGCGGCACCGCCACGACCCAGTGCCGGACCGTCTCGGCCGCGACATAGGCCTCGTTCGTGGTCAGCACCCGAACGGCCATCGTCAGCACGGCGGCGATCGCCGTCGCGGAGACGATCTCCCGCAGCGCCTCCGTCAGCTCGAGCCGCATCGGGGCCGCGTACATCCCGCGCAGCCGGAACAGAACCACGACCAGCACGCAGAAGGTCACCATCCACCCCACCGGCTCGCTCGGGACCTGTCCGGTGGGTGACGAGGTGGGAGATATCGCGGCCACCACGGCGATACCCGCACTCAGCGTGACCACGTCGAGGGCGAGCGCACTCCACCCGAACGGATGGCCATTCGGGCGGCGGTCCCGCGCCGTACCCGCATCGCGGTCGAAGCCCTTGCTGACGAGAGGAGTGGTCATGAAACGCGAGTCCATTCGCGGTGGGACGTAGCCCAGTTCCGGCGACAAGCCCGCTCCTCCAGTAGAACACGAAAGCTTTTTCCCGGCAAACCAGCGGAATTACGGCCCAGATCCGCAGGCGAAGCTGTGCGAAAACCGCGCAGAGCGCGAGCTCCAAACTGCGGGATTATCCCTGCAGCTCAGTCGGAGCGGTGCGATACGACGTTGACGAGCGTGCCGCTCGGCTCTCGGAGCATGAAGCGCCGCACTCCCCACTCCTCGTCGCGGAGCGAATAGGCGATCTCGAGGCCCTGCTCTACTGCCCTGGCGTGGACGGCGTCCACGTCCGCCACCTCCACCGAGATGCCAGGGGCGGCCGCGTCCTCATTGCTGATGATGTTTACCTGGGCCGAGCGGTTCGCCGGCGACGCCACGGTGACCACCCAGCCGATGTCCATCGCCACCTCGAAGCCGAGCAGGTCGACGAAGAACTCGCGCGTCTCCGCGGGCCGATCGGACTTGATGTTGGGCACCGCTCTGCTCGCCATAGCGCTCCCTGTTCTATCGCACGATCGCGACCCGACACCTAGGTCGGCGAGGGCACCACGCAGAGCTCGGGGCGGTCCGGGCGGTTCAGGCCGCGTCGAAGCGAGATGAACGCCGCGGTGCCCAGCAGCAGGGGCAGCCAGAAGAGGATCACGCGGTACGCGAGCACCGCCGCGGCGGTCACGGCGGCCGGGGTGCCGTACACGATCAACGTTCCGATCAGCCCGCCGTCGATTCCTCCGAGGCCGCCCGGAAGCGGAAGCAGTCCGCCCAGCTGCCCAATCAGGTAGCCCATCAGGACGATCGTGAGCGGCGGCGAGTAGTCGAAGGCGTGGAACGTCGCCCACAGGACGGCGTTGTCCCACGCCCAGTAGCCGACCGAGCCGGCGATCACGAGCCGGTTTCGCGAGCGCAGTAGCTGCACGGCCTCGCGCGTGCCGCCCACGAGCGCCTTGCGGACCTCGCCTATCGCCCTGCTCATCCGGCTTGAACCGGGCGGGACGGGGCTTCCGACGCCGAGTCGCGGAACCACGAGCACCGCTGCGATCACGAGCAGGGCTCCCGCCGCCGGCGCCGCCGTGAGCCAGAGCGACAGGTCGGGGCCGAGCAGCCCTACGGCCATGAGCGTCCCCAGCACGGCCACCGCGATGAAGTTCACCGAGCTCTTGATGATGAAGAAGGCCACCGAGCGCCTGGCGATCCGCTCCGCAGGCATGCCGCCCTCGCGCAGGATCCACGCGCCCAGAGCGAGCCCGCCCACGCCGCTTGCCGGCACGATCGAGCCCGCGCCGAGCTCCGCCAGGCCGATCTCCCAGCTGGTGCGCCACGGCATGCTCTGGCAGAAGACCGGCCGGAACATCAGCACGTAGGAAACGCAGGACAGGAGCTCGAACGCCACCGCCAGGGCCACCCATTCCGGCTGCGCCTCCGTCAGACGGTCGCGGACCTCTCCCAACCCCGGCGCGAAGAGCAGCACGAGGCCGGCGATCGCGAGCACACCGATGATCTGGAGCGTGCGCCGTGCGAGCCTCCTCGGCTCGAACTCGTCCGGCATCGAGACGGCGGCTCTGCCTCGCACGTGAGGCCTCCAATGGGGCGCTCGAAAGGGTGCGGCGAGCATAAGCGCTTTGAGTGCGCCGTTTGGAGACTCGCCCGGGCTGCTGTACGTTGGCCCGACCTGGCTCGCGTCCCCTGCTGCGCATGGATTTCCGCATCCTTGGTCCGCTCGACGTCCTCGACGAGGGCCGAAGCGTCGCGCTCGGGGGAGCCAAGCTGCGGGCCCTGCTGGCGCTCCTGCTGCTTCACCCGAACGAAACGCTCAGCACGGACCGCCTCATCGACGAGGTCTGGGGGGAGCGGCCTCCGGCGGGCGCCACCAAGACGCTTCAGGTCCACATCTCTCGCCTGCGCAAGGTGCTCGCCGCCGACGCGGGCGGCGCTTCCGACGGCCTGGTCGTCACGCGCGAGCGCGGCTACGAGCTGAGACTCGATCCCGATCGCCTCGACGCACACCGCTTCGAGCAGCTCGCCGCCGAGGGGCGCTCCGAGATCGCGGCCGGCCGCCCGGAGCGGGCCGCCGCGGCGCTCGAACGGGCGCTTTCGCTGTGGCGCGGCGCGCCGCTCGCCGAGCTCGCCGACGCGTCCTTCGCGCAGCGGGAGATCGCGCGGCTCGACGACCTGCGAGTCGACGCGCTGGAGTTGCTGATCGAGGCGAAGCTCGCTCTCGGACAGCACGCCGAGGTGGTGGGGCAGCTCGATTCCCTGATCGAAGAGCAGCCCTACAGGGAGCGCCTGCGGGCGCAGCTGATGCTCGCCCTCTACCGCGCCGACCGCCAGGCCGACGCGCTCCAGGCATATCAGGACGCGCGCAGGACACTGGTGGCTGAGCTGGGGATCGAGCCGAGCGAGCGCCTTCGCGAACTCGAGCGAGCGATACTCGCGCAGGACCCGGCACTGCATTTGGTGACGCGCGAGGAGCCGGCCACGCCCGCGCCACGCGAAAGCGGCCGCAGCGCGTTCGCGGGCCGAGAAAGGGAGCTGGCGGAGCTCCTCGGCGCTCTCCGCGACGCCTTCGGCGGCAGAGGACGCCTGGTCCTGGTCGCCGGCGAACCGGGTATCGGCAAGAGCCGCCTGGCTGAGGAGCTCGCAGCCCGCGCACGAGCCCAAGGCGCGCGGGTCCTCGTCGGCCGCTGCTGGGAGGCGGGTGGAGCGCCGGCCTTCTGGCCGTGGGTTCAGGCGCTGCGCTCCTACCTACGCGATTGTGGTCCAGACGCGCTCGGGTCACACGTCGGCAGCCGGGATTCGGAGCTCGCGACGATTCTCCCCGAGCTGCGAGAGCTGCTCCCGGATCTAGCTGCAATGGAGCCGCGTGACTCCGAGGGTGCCCGCTTCCAGGTCTTCGAGGCGGTCGCCTCCTTTCTCAGAAGCGTGGCGTCCTCGGAGCCGCTCCTCGTCGTTCTCGACGACCTGCACGCCGCCGATGCGCCCTCGCTTCTGCTGCTCCGCTTCATGGCCGAAGAACTCCCGCACGCGCGGATCATGGTCGTCGGCTGCTACCGCGACACCGAGGTCGGCGGGGACCTCGGTGAAGCGCTCGCCGAGCTCTCCCGCGACGCGGGCGTGCATCGGATTTCGCTCGGGGGACTTGGGAGGTCTGACACCTCTGACCTGCTCGAGCTCATCATGGGAGAGGCGCCACCCGACGAGCTCGCGGACCGCGTTCACGCCGAGACACAGGGAAATCCGCTCTTTGCCACCGAGATCGGGCGGCTGCTCGCCGCCGACGCCTCTGGCGAGCACGGCCGCGGCCGACTCCCGATCCCGCAGGGCGTCAGGGAGGCGATCGGCCTGCGGCTCAGCCGCCAGTCACCGGGGTGCAGAACCGTATTGACGCTGGCGTCGGTGATTGGCCGGGAGTTCGATGTCGACACGCTCGAGTGTGCAAGCGGGCTGGACGAGGACGAACTTCTCGGGGCGCTGGAGGAGGCGGCCTCCGCGCGGCTCGTGGGCGACGTACCGGGTTCGGGCGGACGCCTCCGCTTCTCGCACATCCTGGTGAGGGACGCGCTGTACTTCGACGTACCCGCACCACGACGGCTGCGACTCCATCGCGTGATGGCCGAGACCCTGGAGCGGCTCTACGAGGGGAACCCGGAGCCGCACCTGTCCGAGCTCGCCCACCACTACCTGGAAGCCGGAAGCGCCGCCGCCGAGAAGGCGATCGAATATGCCGAGCGTGCCGGCAACCGGGCGGCGTCGCAGCACGCCTACGAGGAGGCCGCCCGCCACTATGCGAGCGCGCTGGGGGCACTGGAGACGACCGGGGTGGGAGACTCTGACCGGACCCGCGAGCTCTTGCTCTCGTACGGCGAGGTGCTGAGCCGCGCCGGGAGCGAACAGGAGGCGAAGCAGGCTTTGGCGCGCGCGGCGGCGGCGGCCGAAGACGCCGGCCGACCGGACCAGCTCGCTCGGGCGGCGCTCGGTTTCGGCGGACGATTTGCGTGGGCCCGCGCGAGCACCGATTCCGCTCTGGTTCCCCTGTTGGAGAGGGCCCTGGCAGCGGTCGGCGAAGAGGACAGCGCCACGCGGGTCAGGCTGCTCGCCCGCCTCGCGGCGGCGGCACGTGACGAGATCTTGCGCGAACGGCGCCTCCGCCTGGCCGACGAGGCCCTGGAGATAGCGACCCGGAGCGGCGACCCCACCACCCTTGCCTTCGCGCTCGAGGGCGCGTGGATTGCATCCGAGGGACCGGACACGCTGTCCGACGGGGGTGCCATCACGGCGGGAGACAAGCTGATCTCGCTCGGCGAGCAGATCGGTGACAAGGAAAGGGTCTTCGCCGGCCGTGATCACCGCCTGCACAACCTCTGGATGCTCGCCGATCGCGCCGGCGTGGATCTCGAGCTCGAGGCACTCGGCGCTCTCGCGGACGAGCTGCGCCAGCCGGCCCAGCGCTGGCACGCGGGCACCGGTCGCACGATGCTCGCGCTGATGGAGGGGCGCTTCGAGGAGGCGGAGCGGCTGATCGCCGAGACTCTGGCGCTCGGACAGCGCGCGGAAAGCTGGAACGCAGTCGTGAGTCAGCGGCTTGCGCTCTTCGTGCTGCGTCGTGCCCAGGGCCGGCTGCCGGAGTTCGAGGACACCATCCAACGCTCCTTGCAGGAGTACCCCGCGCTGTTTCGTTTTCGCTGCTCGCTTGCTCACCTTTACGCCGAGCTTGGCCGCGAGCGCGACACCCGCGCCATATTTGACAGCGTGATCTCGGGGGACCTCGCCCGGGAGTATCTGGACGCTGAGTGGCTCTTCAGCATGAGCCTGCTGCCGGGCCCATGCGCGTTCCTCGGTGATGAGCAGGCCGCGGCGAAGCTCTATTCAGTGCTCCTCCCGTACGAGGATCTCTACGCCCAGGCTCCGGTGGAGGCCGTCTTCGGCTCCTTGGCGCGTGGGCTCGGCGTGCTGGCAACCACGCTCGGCAACTTCGAGGACGCGGGGCGCCACTTCGATGTCGCCCTGGAAACCGAGCGCAAGATGCGGGCGCCTCCCTGGTACGCGCACGCTCAACACGATCTTGCGGCCATGCTGCTCACCCGCGGCGGCACGAGCGACACCCAGCGCGCACGGACGCTCCTCGCCGAGGCCGCTACCGCATACCACGACCTCGGCATGGAGACGTGGGCCGCCCGCGCCACAGTGCTCGCGGGCGGCCCGCCCTAGCTCGGCAGCCCTACGGGATCGGGATACCGGCGGTGCTGCGCTTCGCCGTCCAGCCGATGCTCGAGGCCGTGCAGTCGCCCACTGTGCGGCTGAGGGTGCCCTTCGCGCTCGTCCTGCTGGTGAAGCGGCCCTTGATCGTGAAGCCCTTGTAGGAGTACTTGAACCTGCCGAGCCGGTCGATCTTCCCGCCCATGATGATGTAGGCGGAGAAGCGGTCCTCCTTCACCTCACCCGACGCGCAGGTGAGCTGGGTGGTTGCGCCGACCTTGAGGAGCTTGCGGACGGTCCCGCTGAAGGAGCCGTACTTGAACACCTTGAAGTCGACGGAGCCTCCCTCCTGCACCGTCGTCCCCGAGTAGTAGCCCTGTCTCGGGGTGGCGGCGCCCGAGGTGCTGGCCATCGAGACGGCCAGAGCGCAGGCCAGAAGCGCGGCGAGAGCGATGCGGCGGACGGAAATGGCGTGGGACATTGAGGCCTCCTGGGTGGCTTGTTGAGCTGTACCTCGATGGTCTCGCCGCACCCGGGTCGCGCGCTTCGGGGTAATCCCTAATCGTGCAGCACGCGCCGCACAACGCGATGACCGACGCCGGCGAGATCGCCCGCTTCCACGACCGCTGCAGCGATCTGATGCGCGAGCTGCTCGAGGCGCTGGCCGACGCACCCGATCGGCCGCGCCCCTTCCCCGAGATCGAGGACTCGCTGGGGTGGCCGCGCCGCCGGATCGCATCGGTGCTTGGCGGTGTCTCGCGCCTGCGCCACACCGAGTTCGCGGGCCGCCGCCCCTACCGCTTCCACGACGAGCGGCAGGCTGCGTCCGGCCGCTGGGAGATGTGGATGGACGCGGCCCAGGCGCGAGCCATCCGCGCCGCGCGCGACCGATAACCGCCGCTAGTGACCTCTTAGCCGCTCGAGCTCGATGCGCACCGGCACGCTGTAGCGCTCGACGAAGGTCTCCGGCGTCATGCCGATGCGCGCGATGTGCTCGTGGTACTTGGCCAGGTAGTCGCTGTTCTGATCGGCCGGCGGGGCGCCCTGGCCGATCGTGGCCACTCCGGACAGGACGACGATGTCGCCGCCGCGGCCGTCGCCGCTGAAGTTGAGGCTCACGCGCGGGTTCGCCTCGATGTTGCGGACGCGGGCGCTGGGCTGGCTGTACATCGTCACCGAGCCCGCGCCGTCCCAGACGAACCACACCGGCATCGGGAGCGGCGTGCCGCGCGGCGTGACCGTGGTCAGCCAGACGACGATCTCGTCGCGCAGGTGGCGAGCGACGCGTGCGCCGAACTCGGTGCTCTCGTCGATCACGGCGGCAGCCTCCGGCCCGGTCGGCGCACGCGGAACCAGTGGGCGCCGTACGGAGGCAGTTCGATGGTGGCGGCGCCCGCGTCCAGCTCGTGCTCGTGGTCGTAGAAGAGGTCGACCAGGGCGCCCTCTCCGCCCACGTCGAGCCGCGCGCGAGCGTCGCGACCGGCGAGGTTGTGCACCGCCACCACGGTTGAATCCTCCCAGTCGCTGCGCTGGGCGAAGACCGCCCCGTCGCCTGCTTCGAGCAGCGTCGGCTTGCCCCAACCGAGCTCCGGGCACTCGCGGCGGCGGCGAATGAGCCGCTCCATCCAGTTGAGCAGCGACTCGGGATCGCGCCGCTGGCGCGTGACGTTCAGCTCGGGGTAACCGAACGGGCCCTCCTCCACGACCGGCCGCACCGGCTCGTCCGCGGTCGTGAAACCCGCTTGCGGCTCGCTGGACCACTGCATCGGCGCACGCACGCTGTAGCGCCCTTCGATGGCGAGGTTCTCGGCCATCCCGATCTCCTCGCCGTAGAAGAGGACGGGCGTGCCAGGCAGCGAGAACGCGAGCGAGTACGCGAGCCGGATACGGCGGTCGTCGCCGCCGAACATCGTCGGCAGCCGCCGCCGGATGCCGCGCCCGTAGAGCTGAAGCTCCTTCTCGGGGCCGAAGGCCGCGAACACCTCCTGGCGCTCCTCCTCGCTCAGCTTGTCCAGCGTCAGCTCGTCGTGGTTGCGCACGAAGTTGGCCCACTGGCAGTCCTCGGGAATCGAGGGCAGGGCGTCAAGCGCCCGCCGCAACGGGCCCGCATCCTCACGCGCGAAGGCGAGGTACATCGCCTGGTTGACCGTGAACGAGAAGACCAGCTGAAGCTCGTCACCGTCCTCGTCGCCGAAGAACTTGCGCTGCTCCTCGGGCGCGAGGTTCACCTCCCCGAGCAGCACGGCCTCGCCGTTGCGCCGCCCGATGAAGCGGCGCAGGTCGCGCAGCAGTTCGTGGGGATCCTGCTTCGCGTCCTCGGGCGCGCCACTCGGCTCGATCAGGAACGGAACGGCGTCCACGCGGAAACCGCTGAGCCCCTGCTCGAGCCAGAACCCGGACACCTGCGCGATCTCGTCGCGCACCTCCGGATTGGCCACGTTCAGGTCCGGCTGGTGGGAGTAGAAGCGGTGCATGTACCACCTGCCCGCCTCTTCGTCGAACGCCCAGTTGGAATCCTCCTGGTCCGGGAACACCACGTCGCCGGGCTTCTCCTCGGGCTTCTCGTCGCGCCAGACGTAGAAGTCGTGGAACGGCGATTCCGGGCCGCGCCGCGCGTCCCTGAACCAGGGATGCTGGTCGGAGGTGTGATTCATGACCAGGTCGGCGATCACCCGCATTCCGCTGCCGCGCGCGGTCCGCACGACGTCGAGCAGGTCGCCATGGGTCCCGAGACGCCGGTCCACACCGTAGAAGTCGGTCACGTCGTAGCCGTCGTCGCGCTGGCAGGACGGCATGAACGGCATCAGCCACAGGCAGTCGACCCCGAGCCCGGAGAGGTAGTCCACGCGCTCGCACAGCCCGGGCAGGTCGCCGCAGCCGTCCCCGTCCCAATCGAGGAACGTCTCGACGTCGAGGCAGTAGATCACGGCGTTCTTCCACCAGACGTCGCTGGTGGCCTTGCGCGTCACGGCGCGAGCTCCGGAAGGACGCGCTCCCCGAACGCGTCGATGAAGGGAGTCAGGTCCTGGCCCACGTGATGCAGGTGGATCTGCTCGAACCCCAGCTCCCCGAGCTCCGCGAGCCAGGCGGTGTGGCGGCCGAGGTCGGCGGAGACGAGCACTGCCTCGCGGACGTCCTCCGGGCGCACGTGCTTCGCGGCGACGTCGAACTGCTCGACCGTCTCGAGGTCCCAGCAGAGCGGCGGCGGGAACACGTTGGTGCGCCACTGGTCGTGCGCGATCCGGAGCGCCTCGTCCTCGCTGTCCGCCCAGCTCAGGTGCACCTGGAGGTGGATCGGCCGGCCGTCGCCGCCGCCCTCCCGAAACGCGGCGATCACCCGCTCGAGCGCGTCTCGCGGCTGGTTGATCGTCACGAGCCCGTCCGCCCAGCTTCCGCACCAGCGCGCCGTCTCGGCGCTCACCGCCGCCCCCACCAGGCTGGGCGGCTCGGCGGGCAAGGTCCATAGCCGCGCCCTGTCCACGCGCACGAGGCCGTCGTGGTCCACGACCTCTCCCGCGAACAGTGCTCGCATCACCTGCACGCACTCGCTCAGGCGCGCCTCGCGCTTCGCCTTCGGCGGCCAGCGCTCGCCGGTGATGTGCTCGTTGGAGGCCTCCCCCGTGCCGAGCGCCATCCACAGCCTGCCCGGGAACAGCTCGCAAAGGGTGGCCGCGGCCTGCGCCACGATCGCCGGGTGGTAGCGCTGACCCGGCGCGTTCACCACGCCGAACGGCAGGGCGGTTGCCTGCAGCGCCGCACCGAGGAACGACCACGCGAACCCGGACTCGCCCTGGCGCTCGCTCCACGGCGAGAAGTG
>DASUQG010000144.1:0-13575 GCA_036280695.1 Thermoleophilaceae bacterium | reverse complement strand
CACGGGCCCAAGGTACCGTGAAGGCGGTGCCCAGGCGCACGCGCATCCTCGCGTACGGAGCGGCCGCCCTGCTCACGGCAGTGGGCTTCGGGTGCGCGGCGCTCGGCGGCCTCGCGGGCGCGATCGCGGCGATCGCGCTCGTGTCCGCAGGCCTCGGCGGTGCCCTGCTGTTCGCGTTCTACGAGGTCGGCCTCAGCGAGGACCGCGACCGGGCCGAGCAGGAGAAGCGCCGGCGCCGGTAATCTGTTCGCAGGCGCGGTCCCGCGCCAGACCTCCGCTCCGGCGTCCACGCAGCCGGCCGAGGGAGGTAAAGGTGGCCATGAGCCATCGGGACGCCGGTCATCGTCGCCCCTTTCCGGCGGGGCCTCGGGAGCGTGGGTCCCGGCGCCAGCCGCCGCATAGGAGCGAAGACAGATGACGAGGCAGAAGACGTTCAAGCGCCGGGTTCGCGAGCGAATGGCGAAGACGGGCGAGAGCTACACCGCAGCCCGCAGGATGCTGATCGCGCGGGGCGATCGCCCGGAGACCCCGAGGTTCGAGCCGCCGGTGGCTGAGGAGCGGGTCGTCGAGGCCACCGGGCGCGGCTGGCAGGCGTGGTTCGAGCTGCTCGACGCGTGGGAGGCGGCGAGCCGCACCCACACGGAGATCGCGCGCTGGCTGAGAGACGAGCACGCCGTCGACGGCTGGTACTCGCAGTCGATCACCTTGGGATACGAGCGCGCACGCGGCCTGCGCGAGCCCGGCCAGCGGAGGGACGGATTCGTGGCGGGCGCCTCCAGGACCATCGCCGTCCCCGTCGAGCGGCTGTTCGAGATGTTCGTGGACGAGCAGTCGCGCAAGCGCTGGCTGCCGGCCGCGGAGCTGCGCGAGCGAACGGCCACCTTCCCGCGCACGGCCCGCTACGACTGGGAGGACGGCTCGACCCGAGTCGTCGTGGGCTTCGAGGGCCTCGGCGAGGCGAAGAGCCGGGTGGCGCTCTCGCACGAGCGGCTGCCGGATGCCGAGACGGCCGGGGAGATGAAGACCTGGTGGCGAGCGCGGCTCACGGAGCTCAAGTCACGGCTCGAGGATGGGTAGGGCTACTCCCCCACCCCGGCGGCTTTGAGAGCGCTGGGCCAGTCGGTGAAGTACTCGATCCGCATCATTATTCCGTCCTGGAACGTGGTGACCTGGTGGTACATCTCCGTGTCGAGCTCGGCCCCGCTGCCCTTGCCGCGCCCGTAGAAGCGAAGCCGCACCGCCACGCGGTCGCCGGCATCCACGAACTCCTGCGGGTCGAGCCTCAGCTCCTCGAAGGTCTCGTCGAGCCCGGCCCAGAAGCGCTTGACCTGATCGGGTCCCACGCAGGAGTCCGAGCGCTGGAGCGCTGGCAGCACCCACTCGATCTCGGGATCGAAGTAGCGGACGGCGGCGTCGAAGTCGCGCCGGTTGTAGTCGGCGATGAAGTCGCTCGTCTTGACGACGTTCTCCTGCGACATCGTTCGGTCAGGGCGCCGGAAGCACCGCTCGCAGGTCCTCGGATCGAATTCGGATGTCCTCCTCGGCTTGATCGCATCGCGGCTCGACGAGCTCGATGTGCACGAACTGGTCGCCGAGCTGGTTGAGCGCGACGCGGGCGGCAACCTCGGACCCGTTCGCGGCCTCGGGACACGCTGCACCGACGACCTCCACGCCGCTCGGCGTGAGCACCAGCGTGCGGGAGCTGAGCCGCGGACCGGTCACGAACGCATAGGCAAGCAGAATCGCCGTGAGGACGAAGGCGCCGGCCGCCGTCGCCACGAACGCCGTGCGGGTCCGACTGCCCGGCCGCGTTCGCGACTCCGGGCCCCAGAGGATGAGACCGATCGCGGCGACCCACGCAACGAACGCGAGCAGGCCGATGACCTGGCCAAGGGGTCGAAGGTCGGCGAACAGGCCGGTGGCGACGCCGCTTACGATCGTGACCACGCCGAGCAGAACCGTGGGGTTGTCGGCCGGCAGTCGCGCCTGCGACTCCGTCATTCGACGATCCTAAGCTCAAGAGAGCGCGAAGGTCGGCGAAGCTGGCTTGCGACGATGCTGGGCTCTGGAACCGGCAGGCGGTCAGCCGACGTTCGCGCAAGCTGCCCAGGCGCTGAGACCCACGGGGGAGGCGCCGTCGTTTCTCGCGGCCACGGCCCAGTCCCTGTTGGCGTACGGGCCCATCAGGAGGATCGGCGCGTCGCCCTCGGAGCCGCCGCTCCCGGCGATCACCTTCTTGCCGGCCGGGCAGTCCACGTATGCGACGTCGATCTGCCCCGACGCCACCGACACGACGTCTCCGAAGACGATCTCGTAGCCGCTGATGCCGGGCGCACCGGCGTCGCCCTTCGGTCCCTGAGGGCCGGCCGGGAGCTGGCCGGCAGCAAAGTCGGCGGCCAACAGGCTGCCGTTCTTGACCTTGTGCCCGGTCACCGCGTTCTTCTTCAGCTTGGAGGCGGTCACGGCCTTCTTCTGCAGCTGTGCCGCTCCGACCGAGTTCGCGGGCAATACGGCGGCGGCATAGCTGACGCCGCCGAGCGCAACGACAAGCGCGACGCAGGCGACGATCATGGCGGGCGAGGGCAGGCGGCTGGAGATGACGCTCATTCGGTGCTCCTTCGATCGGTGGTGCCTTCCCAACCGATGCTCGGCTAGCGGCGCCGACCGGAACAGGAGGGCTGCCCGCCAGATTGCTGGCGGGCTCCCGACCGGATGTGGCGGAGATCCGACCCTCCAGGACCGCGGTCTAGCCCGGCTTCGTAGCCGCCTGGATCCCCACGCCCGGCACCGTTCGGAAGCGGATCGGCGAGCGCGGCTCTAGCCCCGCCTGCCGCTGCCAGTCCGCGATCTCCTCGACCGCCCACGTGCCCGACTGGCTCGTCAGGGCGAAATAGAACTCGAGCAGGGCGCCGAGCTGGCCGGCCTCCTTGGCGCTGTGCGGCCGGAACTCGTCGAGCACCGCGAGCACGCCGCCGGGGCGCAGCGCCGCCGCGACCTTCGCCGCGAGCTCGCGGTTCTGGGCCTCGCTGAAGTGGTGGACGAGCTGGCCGATCAGCACCAGGTCGTATGCCTCGCTCCCGAGATCGGTGGTGAGCGCATCGCCGGCGCGGTGGACCACGCGGTCGCCCATCCCCTCGGCGGCTAGCAGGGGCGCTGCCTGCTCAACCGCCTCAGGCAGGTCGAGCACCTCCGAGCGCAGCCCGTCGTGGCGGCGGCAGAGCGCGACCGAGTAGTAGCCGTGCGAGCCGCCGATGTCGAGCATCGCCCGGGCGCCCTTCGGCACCGGCATCCGCCGCACCGCCTCCCCGGCGAAGGCGTTCGCCATCGCGCGCATCCCTCGCTGGTAGAGGTCCCAGTCCTCGGGTCCCAGGTCGGAGCTGTGCAACTCGAGCGGCTCGCCGGTGCGCACGTAATCCTCGGCGCGCTCCATGAAGTCCCACTCGAGGAACTGGAACAGCATCTTGTCGGCGATCGAGTTGGGGCTGTCGCGGAGCAGCCACTTGCGGGAGACCGGCGTGAGCGCATAGCCGCCTTCCTCGGCCTTCAGATAGCCGGCTCCCGCGAGCGCGAACAGCAGCTTCTCGGTCCCGACCTGGCTAGTGCCGCAGCGCTCCGCGACCTCGCTCGGCGTCGCCACGCCGTCCCCCACCGCATCGAAGACCCCGAGCTTCGTGCCGACCATGATGAGCCGGGCGAGCGTGTAGGCCATCTGGGTCTCGATGAGCGGACGCGGCGCCAGGTTGAGGCGCTCGATCACCCGCTCGAGCGGGTTCTCCGCCTTCGCTCCGAATCTCACGCCGGCCACTCTAAGGCCGGGAGCACCGCCGTGGCCGCGAGCTCGATCTGCCGCGGCTCGTCCCCGAGCGGCCACAGGTGCACCCGCTCACACCCCGCCCGCGCGTAGCGCGACAGCAGCTCCGCGCACCTCTCCGCCGGTCCGATGCAGAGCTGGTCGCGCAGGACGTCTGGCTCGCGCCTCAGAAGCGGGCCGAGGACGTCGCGCAGGACGCGGTCCGCCTCGCGGGTGTCCTCGGTGATCCAGGTCCACATCGTGACGAGGGCGTTCGGGAAGGTGGCGGGATCCTTGCCCCGCTCGCGGAGCTCGTCCGACAGCGACTCCCTGGCGGCCCCGAATCGCTCGGGTGTCGTGTTGTAGGCGGACGCCAACCACCCGTCACCGAGACGGGCGACGCGCCGCAGCCCCGCCGGCGAGCCCCAGCTCCCGATCCAGAGCGGCACTCCCCCGCGCCGTCGCGGACCGGGCGCCAGTTCCGAGTCGGCGCCCAGGAGATCCCGCAGCCGCGCCGTGGCTTCGTCGAATCGGCTCCAGCGCTCCTCGTAGGGGACGCCGACGGCGTCGTAGTCGCGCTCGGACGAACCGGGCCCGACTCCCGCCACGACTCGCCCGTCGGACAACACGTCCAGCGCTGCGAGCGTCTTGGCCAGCGCGACGGGGCCGCGCAGCGCGACGAGTGCCAGCGTCGTCGCGAGCTCCATCGTGCCGGAGCGCTCGACCACGGCCGCGAGCGCCGTCGGGCCGTCCAGCCACGGGGTCTGAAACAGGAAGTGATCGTTGGCGGAGACCGCCGCGAGCTCACACTCCCGTGCGGCGTCGACCGCGCGCGTCAGCCGGGCGAGGGACTGTCCCTCGTCACCGAACTCCATCAGGGGTAGGTGGACGCCGAGCCTCAAACCACGCGGGGGTCACCTTCGCACACCAGCCAGTCATCAGCCTCACACCGAACGGCTGACGGGTCTAGTCTCGTAGGACGGTGAGTTTCTCGAATCCTGAAACCACCGCTCCACTGTCAGTCGGGGGCTTCGAGCTCGAGATCGGCGCGTCCGCCGGGACGAGAGCGTCGCCGCTGCCCAGCGTGAAGCCTGCGGCCGAACCGGACCTCAGCCGCGCCCTCGACGGGGTCGAGGAGGAAACCGCTGACGAGGAGACGACTCTCGGTATGGCTCTCACCGAGTCCGTCGACGAGGCGGCAGAGATCACCTCGCGGGTCGAGCGAGCCACGGAGATCTTCGAGATGCTCGCCAGGGATCGAACGCTCGACCCGATGCAGTTTCGCGGCGAGATCGACTCGCTGCTGGACCGGCTCGCGGAACTCGATCGCAGCGGCCATTTGGCGGAGGCGCTCCGCCTCGCGCGTGCGCTGGAAAAGCTGCTCGCGCTCGTCAAGCGCTGGGAAGCGCTGGGCCAGACGCTGACGACCGCGCATCGGGCCGCGCAGGGACTCAAGAACCAGCACGCCGTCGCCTGGGTCCGACACGAGCTCGGCACGCTCCAGCTTGCAGCCGGCGACCCGGTGGCGGCAGACCGCAACCTGACAGCGGCGCGCGTGCTGCGAGAGCAGCTAAAGGACCGCGCCGGGCTTCGCGTCACGGACGGCAACCTGCAATCGCTCTGCCACGAGCTTCGCCAGCAGGTTCGCGACCGGCGTCTCCGTCCGCCGGAAGGACGGCCGCCGCGTCCCGTGCCCGTCGCGCTGCTCGTGGCGGGGGCCCTGCTGCTGCTGCTTGCGGGTGGAGTGGCCGGCGCGGTGATCGGCGACGATGGCGGGAGCCCGGTGGCAACGGATGTTGCCGAGACCACTGGAACGGGCACCACTGGGACGGCCACCACCGGCCCGGCGGGCGACCACCAGCTCACGGTGGAGGCGGGTGCCGGCGGCTCGGTGCGCAGCAACCGCGGCGAGATCGTCTGCCCGCCTGGGCCGTGCAGCGCGCGCTTCGCCGACGCTGCGGACGTCACGCTCAACGCGATCGCCAATCCGGGCTTCGAATTCGAACGCTGGGGAGGAGCCTGTGAGGGAGAAGCCGAGCTGGCCTGCAACCTGACCCTCGGCAGCGACCTCGCGGCGACGGCCACCTTCGTAGAGACGGAGTCGGCCACCGCGACGCTCACGGTGACCGTAACCTCGCCGGACCTGAGCGTCGAGAGCGACCCTGAAGGCTTCGCCTGTGTGAAGCAGTGCAGCCTCCCATTCGAGCTGGGACGCACCGTCACGTTGATCGCGAGCCGGACCGGCGAGTCCCCGCCAGAGGATCCATTCGACTGGGGTGGCGAGTGCGAGGGGACTGCCGGCGACAGTTCCACCTGCCCAGTCCTGCTCGACGCCGACAAGAGCGTCACGGTGGGCTACGCGACGCCAGACATCCTGTAAGTGTAGACTTACCGTCATTCATGACTTACCGAGCTGACGGCTGGACCGCGCTCGGGGACCCGACGCGGCGCGCGATCTTCGAGCGGCTCGTCGAGCACCCCCGCGCGGTGGGTGAGCTCGCCGGCGAGCTGCCGGTGAGCCGGCCCGCTGTCTCGCAGCACCTGAAGGTGCTGAAGGAGGCCGGGCTCGTGGTCGACCGTCCCGCGGGCAACCGCCGCATCTACCGGGTGGACCCGGACGGAGTCGACGCGCTTCGCGCCCAGCTCGACGGCTTTTGGACAAAGGCGCTCGCGGCCTACAAGACGGCCGCCGAGCGGACCACGAAGGAGAGCGAATGAGCACCCAAGCACACGAGGCCACCGTGCAGAAGCAGATCGTCGTCGAGGCGCCGCTCGAGCGTGCGTTCTCGGTCTTCACGGAGGAGTTCGACAGCATCAAGCCGCGCGACCACAACCTGATGGCCGTCGAGATAGCCGAGACGGTGTTCGAGCCTCGCGAGGGTGGTCGCATCTACGACCGCGGCGTCGACGGCAGCGAGTGCCAGTGGGCTCGCGTGCTGACCTACGAACCGCCGAACCGGGTCGTGTTCAGCTGGGACATCAATCCTCAGTGGCAGCTCGAGCCCGACCCCGCGAAGACCAGCGAGGTCGAGGTGCGCTTCATCGCTGAGACCCCGGAGCGCACACGGGTCGAGCTCGAGCATCGCAACCTAGGCCGTCACGGCGAGGGCTGGGAGGGCATGCGCGAGGGCGTCGGCTCCGAGGGCGGCTGGCCGCTCTACCTGGAGAGGTTCGCCGAGCTCCTGCGCTGAGTGCGGGGCGTGCTGAAATGCACGCAAGCACTAGCAAAGGAGGCCAGATGAACGAGGATCATCCGGTTCGGTTCTCGGTCGAGTATCCCGACCGTCCCCTGGATCGCCTGACCACCGCCTTCCGGATCTTCACGGTGATCCCGATCGCGATCGTGCTGGGGACCATCGGAGGCTTCGAGACCGGCGGCGGCGGTTACGACGGCGGCGACGCCCCGACGATCGTCATCGGCGGCACCGGCCTGCTGTTCCTGCCACCGCTCCTGATGATCCTCTTCCGGGAGAAGTACCCGCGCTGGTGGTTCGACTGGAACCTGGAGCTACTGCGGTTCACAAACCGCGTCGGGACCTACGTGGCTCTGATGAGCGACCGCTACCCCTCGACCGACGAGCGGCAGTGGGTGCAGCTCGACTTCCCCTATCCGGACGCCAAGCGCGAGCTCAACCGCTGGCTTCCCCTGGTCAAGTGGCTCCTCGCCATCCCGCACTACATCGTGCTGTTCTTCCTCTATCTGGCGACGATCGTCGTGGTGATCTTCGCCTGGTTCGCGATCCTGTTCACCGGTCGCTACCCGCGCGGGATCTTCGACTTCGTGGAGGGGGTGATCCGCTGGCACAACCGGGTGGTCGGCTATGCCTTCATCCTCGTGACCGACCGCTACCCGCCGTTCTCCCTCAGCCAGAGCGAGCCTTCGCCCACTCAGCCTTGAACTGCCGCTTCGCCTCCTGGTAGTCCTCGAGCGCCTGGGGCGAGTCGACGTCGCCGAGCGTCGGGTGCGGCGGCGCGAGCTCGCGGGCGGCCTCCACGCCGAAGTGCCTGAAGAGGACCGCCCCGAGCGACGCCGCCTTCATCTCGCCGAAGCCGGGCAGCGCCAGGATGTTCGCGCGCAGCTCGTCCGAGTCGGCCGCGTCGGTCCACACGCGGGTGGCGTCGCCTTCGTAGCGGTCGCGCACGTACACGGCCAGCTCGTGGACTCGCTTGGCCATCGAGCGCGGGTAGCGGTGGATCACGGGCTTCTCGAAGAAGACCGGCTCGAGATCGGCCGACGCCAGCGTGTCGGCGTCGATCGCGCCGAGGCGCTGCTTCAGGGCGAGCGGCCCCTCGAACGCCTTCATCACGGTGACGCGCTGGTCGAGCTCGAAGCCCACCAGCAACGCCATCGGATCCGAGGCGATCAGGGCGTTCGCCTCGTCGGACTCGGTGAAGTAGAGGCGGTCGGGCACGCACCCGATCGTACCTGGGGCCTGTCTGATACTGTTAACCGCATGGTTAACGATCCGTTCAAGGCGCTGTCGCATCCGATCCGCCGCGGCATCGTCGAGCGCCTCGCCGTCCGGCCGGCCACCGTGGGTGACGCCACCGCCGGCTTCGGCGTCTCGAAGCCGGCCATCTCCAAGCACCTGAAGGTGCTGGAGGAGACCGGTGTCGTCATCCGCGTGGTGGAGGGCCGGACCCACCGGCTCTCGCTCGACCCCGACGTGATGAGCGAGGCCGCCGACTGGATGGATCGCCAGCGCGCCCTGTGGGGCCGCCTGTTCGATGTCGTCGATGAGTATCTGAAGGAGGAAGGGTCTAAATGAACATGCCACCGATCGTTTCGCCCCAGGAGTGGGAGTCCGCCCGCGAGGAGCTGCTGGTGAAGGAGAAGGAGGTGACCCGCGCTCGGGACGCCCTCGCTGCCGAGCGGCGCCGCATGCCGAGAATGGCCGTCGAGAAGGACTACCGCTTCGAGGGCCCCGACGGCCCCGCGAGCCTGGTCGACCTCTTTGACGGACGCCGTCAGCTGATCGTCTACCGGTTCTTCTACGAGCCCGGCGTGAAGGGCTTCCCGGAGCACGGGTGTCCCGGATGCTCCTTCCTCGCCGACCAGGTCGCCCACCTGGCTCACCTGAACGCGCGCGACACCACGCTGGTGTTCGTCTC
Organism: Thermoleophilaceae bacterium; assembly: GCA_036280695.1. Classification (GTDB taxonomy): domain Bacteria; phylum Actinomycetota; class Thermoleophilia; order Solirubrobacterales; family Thermoleophilaceae; genus JACVRW01. Next base: position 4,673 of record DASUQG010000144.1, on the reverse strand, counting down.
GCGCGCGCCGCAGGAGGACATCGAGCGCTGGAAGGCGCGGATGGGCTGGGAGATGCCCTGGTACACGCTCACGGACGACTTCGACGCCGATTTCGGCGTGGGCGAATGGCACGGCACCAACGCCTTCATCCGCGACGGCGACCAGGTCTTCCGGACCTACTTCATCGACAGCCGCGGCGACGAGCACATGGGCAGCACCTGGAGCTACCTCGATATCACCGCGCTCGGGCGCCAGGAGGAGTGGGAGGACTCACCCGAGGGCTACCCGCAGACGCCGCCCTACCAGTGGTGGAACCTGCACGACGAGTACGGCAAGGGTTCGTGATCGCACACGTCGGTCCACTGCCGCTGGAGGAGCTCCTGCCGTCGCTGACCGGCGGCGGGCTGCTCCTCGCGCGCGCCTGGATAATGCGCCTGCGAGGAGGCCGACGGGAGCCCGGCACATGACCGAGACCGAAAACACGCTCCGCATGGAGCGCACGTTCGACGCCCCCGCCCAGGCGGTCTTCGACGCCTGGACCAGCGAGGAGGTGATGAGGCGCTGGTGGCACGCCGAGCACGACTGGGAGACGAGCGAGGCGGAGGTCGACCTGCGCGTGGGCGGCGAGGTCAGGGTCGTGATGCGCGACCCGCACAAGGACGTGGAGCACGGCGGCGGCGGCCGCTACACGGAGATCGATCCGCCGTCCCGGCTCGCCTTCACCTGGATCTGGGACGGCGACGACACGCGGCAGCTGATCGAGCTCGACTTCGAGGAAACCGAGGGCCGCACCACCGTGCGATTCACCCACAGCGGCCTGTGGGACGAGGAGTCGGTGCGCTCCCACGAGAGCGGCTGGGGCAAGGCGTTCGACAACCTGGCGCGGGCGCTCGAATAGAACTACGGCATGGCCAAGTCCGATGCCACGACCGTCGACGCCGGCGGGCGCGAACTCCGGGTGTCGAGTCCGGATCGCGTGATCTTCCCGGAGACCGAGCGCACGCCCGCGATCACCAAGCTCGACGTCGTGAATTACTACCTCTCCGTCGACGAGGGCATCATGCGCGCGCTGCGCCAGCGCCCGACCACGCTCGAGCGCTGGCCGAAGGGTGTGCACCCGGGCATCGTGCTGTCCACGCGAGAGAAGGGCGGCGGCGACGCCTTCTTCCAGAAGCGCGTCCCTAAAGGGGCGCCGGATTACGTGGAGACGTGCCGGATCGAGTTCCCGTCGGGTCGCCACGCCGACGAGATCTGCCCGACGGAGATAGCCGTGGTCGGCTGGGCCGGGCAGATGGGCACGATCACGTTCCACCCCTGGCCGGTGCGGCGGGAGGACGCCGACCATCCGGACGAGCTGCGCCTCGATCTCGACCCGCAGCCGGGCACGGACTTCGACGACGCCGTGCGCGTGGCGGCCGAGGCCCGCGTGCTGCTCGGCGATCTCGGCTACGTCGGCTTCCCGAAGACCTCGGGCGGCCGCGGCGTGCACATCTACGTGCGGATCGAGCCGCGCTGGACGTTCACCGATGTGCGTCACGCGGCGATCGCGTTCGGGCGCGAGCTGGAGCGTCGCCTGCCGGGTCAGGTGACGACGAAGTGGTGGAAGGAGGAGCGCGGCGAGCGCATCTTCGTCGACTACAACCAGAATGCCCGCGACCGCACGATCGCCTCGGCGTACAGCGTGCGGCCGAAGCCGGGCGCCCCGGTGTCGGCGCCCGTCACGTGGGACGAGCTCACCGAGGTTTCTCCCGAGGACTTCACGGTCGCCACGATGCCGGCACGGTTCGCCGAGATCGGCGACCGCCACGCCGCGATCGACGACGTCGCGCACTCGCTGGAGCCGCTGCTCGAGATGTACGAGCGCGACGAAGCCGAGGGAGAGGGCGACATGCCGTATCCGCCCGATTATCCGAAGATGCCCGGGGAGCCGAAGCGGGTGCAGCCGTCGCGCGACCGCGACCGCAAGAAGTAGCTCGCTAGGGCGCCTGCGGCAGCTTCTTGGCGCCGCGCTTCGTGACCGGATTCGACGGCGGCGGCACGACCGGCCCGATGTCCCCGTCCGGCGCCTCGTCGAGATCGACGATCACGGGCGCGTGATCGCTCGGCCCGCTGCCCTTGCGAGCCTGCCGATCGACCCACGCGGCCTCCACGCGGCCGGCCACCGGCCCGCTCGCGAGGATCAGGTCGATCCGCATGCCGAGGTCCTGATGGAACATGCCGGCGCGGTAGTCCCAGTAGCTGAAGACGCGCTCGTCCGGCCAGCGATCGCGAACGACATCGTGTAGGCCCAGCCCCTGGAGATCCGCGAGCGCCTCCCGCTCCGGCGGCGTTACGTGCGTCTGGCCGATGTAGGCCTCGGGGTCGAAGACGTCGTCGTCGGTGGGCGCGATGTTCATGTCGCCGGCCACGATCACGTCCTCCGGCCCGGCGGCGACCATCTCCTTGAGGGCCGCGAGCCACTCGAGCTTGTACGCGTAGTGCTCGGAGCCCGGCTCGCGCCCGTTCGGCACGTACACCGAGACGATCCGAATACCGCCGCAGGTCGCGGAGATCGCACGCGCCTCCGGGTGCGGGAACCCAGGCCCACCCTCGATCCCCTTGACCACGTCCTCGAGCCCGACCTGGGAGATGATGGCCACGCCATTCCACGTCGCCTCGCCATGAGCGGCGACCTCATAGCCACGATCCGCGAGCTCGTCCCCAAGCACCTCCGCGAGCGCATCATCCGCGAGCTTCGTCTCCTGAAGACAGACGACATCCGGCCGCCGCTCGTCGAGCCACGGCAAGAGCCGCGGCACGCGCTGCTTGAGCGAGTTGACGTTCCAGGTCGCGATACGCACGGCCCTCAAGGTACCCACCTGCCGGGCGGCTGTCCTACCGATCTGCAACTCATCTGCAACCGACCGGGTCGATCGTCGCTCCGACAGTCGGATCACCCAGAAAGGAGCATGCGATGAGAAATGCCCGTGTGATGATGGCCGTCGCGGTCGGTGCCGGATTCCTGCTGGTCGGCGTGGCCGTTGCAACGCCCGGCATCGGGATCCTCTCGTCACCGGTGCACGCGCGTGGGACGCTCGACGCTCGCCAGGTCGTGAACAGCAAGTCGGGCGTGCATCTGAAGACGAAGGGCTCCGTTGACGTCGCGACCCAGCAAATCGTCATGGAGGGAGGCGGGTCGACAGGCTGGCACAGCCACCCGGGCCCAGTTGTGGTGACGGTGAAGTCAGGCGCGCTCAGGCTCATCTACGCCGACGACCCCACGTGCGAGGGCACTGTCTACGAGGCGGGTGACAGCTTCATCGACCGCGGTGACGCCGTCACGCACATAGCGAGAAACGTGTCACCCACTGCACAGGTCGAGTTCTGGGCCACGTACCTCGTGCCGGGCGCTCCAGGAACCGGCTTCAGAAACGACGTCTCACCCGCGCCCAACAACTGCTGACCGCAGTGAAGAGGCATGCACCGCCGGAGCTGCCGATGGCACCCGGCGGTGCAGGCCGGTTAGCGGTCGCGCGAGCGCACGACCACCTGCGCGCCACGCGCTGGGATCATCGTGACGTTGCGGTGCAGGGCGTGTTCGGGCTCGGGGTCGGCGGCCACGAGGTCGAGGCGGCGGGCCATCGTCTCGAGCACCACGCGCTGCTCCGCCATCGCGAGGGCCCCTCCCAGGCAGCGGCGAATGCCGCCGCCGAACGGAATCCATTCGTAGGTGCCGGGCTTGCGGCCCTCCCAGCGCTCGGGCCGGAAGGCGAACGGGTCGGGATAGAGGTCCTCGCGGTGGTGGATGAGCAGGATGCTCATGAGCACCGGCGAATCCGCGGGCACGGCGTACTCGCCGAGCTGCCAGGGCACCGTGACGCGGCGGCCGATCATCGGAATCACCGGTCGCGAGCGCATGGCCTCCTGGATGACCCGCTCCACCTCGCCCGCCCCGTCGCCGGAGCGCACGGCCTCGCGCAGCCGGTCGTGGGCCTCGGGGAAGCGCACCAGGCGCTCCCAGGTCCAGGCGAGCGAGTTGGCGGTCGTCTCGTGCCCGGCGAGGACGAGCGTGAGCAGCTCGTCACGCAGCTCCTGGTCGCTGAGCGTCTCGCCGTCCTCGGTCGTCGCCTGGAGGAGCATCGACAGGATGTCGCGCCGCTCGCCGAGGTCGGCGGCCCCGCGGCGCTCGGCGATCACCTGGTAGGTCGGCCGGTCGAGGAACGACAGCGCGAGCTTGGTCGGCCCGACGGGCTCGTCGCTCCCGATGTTGAGCAGCTCGCCGAGCTGGGCGATCTTCCAGGTGGAGAGGTTGACGAGCGCGCGTACGGCGCTGCGCAGGCGCTGCTCGGGCGTGCCGCGAGCGGGCTTGCCTTCTATGCCGAAGATCCCAGCCATGATCACGTCGAGCGTTATGGCCTGCATGCGCGGTGCCATGGCCAGAGGCTCACCGATCGGCCAGCGATCGACTTCGCGTTCGGCGGCGTCCGAGATCATCTGCGAGTAGCGCTCGATTGTCTCGCCGTGGAAGGCCGGCAACAGCAACTTGCGCTGGCGCATGTGGCGCGGGCCGATCGCCGTCAGCACGGAGTTCGGGCCGACGATCGGGCGCAGCGGCGACTCACCGGTGATCGAGGGCGCGTCCTCCGCACTGGCGGTGAACAGCGAGCGGACGTGGTCTGGGTGGCTCGTGACTACGTCCTCGTCACGGTAGGCG
>DASUQG010000143.1:0-11967 GCA_036280695.1 Thermoleophilaceae bacterium | reverse complement strand
CCTCGGCCACGCGGTGGGCGAGCGACTCCGAGCGCGAGGCGCAGACGAGGCCGGCCCCGGACTCGACCATCTCGAGCGCATGCGCCGGCCCGCCGACGCATGCCACGCGCTCGGGGCCGAACTGGGCCTCGAGCAGCGCGGTGGGCGTGGCGCCGTCGGGCGCCACGAGCCCCTTGGTAAGCGACACGATGCCGGCACGGTCCGGGACCCGGAGCCGCCGGAGCTCGTCGATCGCCTCGCCGATGTACTTGGAGGGAACGGCGAGCAGCAGGAGATCGGCGCGGCCGAACTGGTCGGGGTCCGCGCCGAGGGTGCGGATCCTGAGGTCGCGCGGGAGCTCGACACCGGGCAGGTAGCGGTCGTTCTGGCGCGCACCGGCGAGCTCCTCGGTCTGCGCCGCGGTGCGGCACAGCAGCGTCGTCCGAATGCCCGCCCGCTCGAGCAGGACGGCGACCGCGGTGCCGAAGGACCCGGCCCCGATGACGGTGGCACGGCGTGGATGCTGGCCGGGGTAGCGGATGGGCGGAGAAGCTAGCGCTTACTGCAGCGGTGAAGCGGTGGTGCTATCGAGAAAGTTCCGGCTATGCCGGACAAACCTCGATAGGTCCCCCTTTAATGCCCGTCGTTCGCCCGCCTGGCCCAGCCGCCAGCGGAGAAACCGCGCTACGTCAGCTGGTAATTGGGGCCGTCGCCGCCCTCGGGCGGCGTCAGGCGGCCGCCCGTGGCGGTGATCGCTCCGCACTGCACGCAGTTCGAGGGCGTCACCTGGAGCTTCACCTCGTGCTTGCCGTCCAGCTTGCCGTCCTTGGTCGCGGCCTCGAGCTGGTCGTCCGGCACCTCGTACACCTGGGCGGGGCACATGTTCTGCCACATGAGCGCGACCTCGAGCGGCACCTTGTCCTGGATGCGGATGTGGTTGGGCGCGTCGTCGCGCGTGGCGTTGCCGCTCGCGAAGACCGAGGAGAGCTTGTCGAAGGTCTTCTTGCCGTCCGGCTTCGGGTAGTCGCGCTCGGGCCCGATGAAGACCGGCACGGTCGCGTCGTCGTGCGTGGGCCAGTGTCCGCCGGGAACCCGGCCGCCGGAGATCTCCATCATGTTCGCGATCGCGCCGCCCACGAGGAAGCCCTTGGCGAACGGCTGGCGCATGTTGCGCGAGCGGTAGGTGTCCTTCTCGAACTCGGAGCCCGCGATCTTCTTCTGGTAGTTCGAGAGGTCGGCGCAGTCGCCGCCGGCCTTCAGGCGCTCGTAGATCGCCTCGGCCGCATGCATGCCGGCGTGCATCGCATAGTGCACGCCCTTGAGCGTCGGGACGTTCACCATGCCGGCGCCGTCGCCGACGATCGTCATGCCCGGCGCCCAGAGCTGCCGCGGCCGCGCCCAGTAGCCGCCCGAGGGGAGCGTCTTCGCTCCCCAGCCCACGCGCTTGCCGCCGTCGATGATCTCCGCGACGAGCGGGTGCGACTTCAGCTGCTGGAGCGCGTCGTGCACCGAGAAGCGCGCGTCGCGGTAGTCGAGCCCGACCACGAGCCCCATCGACACCTTGTCCTCGCCCATCGGGTAGATGAACGAGCCGCCGAACTCGCGGTACTTCGCCGCGAAGTGGAGCGGCCAGCCCATCGTGTGGATCACGCGGTCGAGCGGCTTCTGAACCTCCCAGACCTCCTTCACGCCGAGCTCCCACTGCTGCGGGTCCTCGGAGCCGATGTCGAAGTGGCGGATCGCCGCTCCGGTGAGGTGGCCGGCCGTGCCCTCGGCCAGCACGGTCGCCTTGGCGATCAGGTCCGAGCCCGGCTCGAAGTTCGAGAGCTCCTGGCCGTCGCGGCCCCGGCCCTTGTCGCCGGAGCGCACCCCGACCACGCGGCCGTCCTCCACGAGCAGCTCGTGGCCGCTGGTCTCACCGAGGATGTAGACGCCCGCCTCCTCGGCCTGCTGAGAGAGCCAGCGGCCGAGCTGGGCGATCGAGGTCACGTGGTTGCCGTGGTTGCGAAACGGCGGCGGCGTGGGCTTCAGGGGGATGGCCCGCTTGCGGTTCGGCAGCAGGTAGATCGCGTCCCGGTCCACGGGGCCGAACGTCGGCCAGTCGCTCTCCGGAAGGTCGGGGAACAGCTTCTGCATCGCCGACGGCTTCATCATCGCGCCCGACAGCAGGTGCGAGCCCGGGCCCTTGCCCTTCTCGACGAGCGCCACCGGAACCTCGCCGAGCGACTCCATCAGCGCCTCGTCCTCCGCGAGCAGCTGCGTGAGCCTGATCGCGCACGCGAGGCCGCCGGGACCACCGCCCACGATCACCACGCCGACCTCGATCCGCTCGTCCTCGGGATCGGTCGGCTTGGTCACGAACTCCCTGTCCGGCTCGACCGGAGGCGGGTACTCGATCGGAGCGACGGCCATGCGCGCGGACCTAGCCCTTCTTCGCCTTCACGGCCTCGGTCAGCTTGGGCAGGATCTTGTTCAGGTCGCCCACGATGCCGAGGTCGGAGAACTCGAAGATCGGCGCGTTCGGGTCCTTGTTGATCGCGACGATGTTCTCCGAGCCCTGCATGCCGACCTTGTGCTGGATCGCCCCGGAGATGCCGGCGGCGAGGTACAGCTTTGGCGCGACCGTCTTGCCGGTCTGGCCGATCTGGGCGGCGTAGGGGTACCAGCCGGCGTCGACCACCGCGCGGGTGGCGGCCACGGCGCCGCCGAGCGCCTCGGCGAGCGACTCGCAGAGCTCGAAGCCCTCCGCCTTGCCGAGTCCGCGGCCGCCGGCCACGAGGATGTCGGCGTCCTCGATGTTCACGTCGGCGCCGCGCTGCTCGCCGCGCTGGACCATGACCGCCTTGGTCGAGTGGTCCTCGAGCTGGACGTCCACGTCCACGACCTCGGCCGAGCCGTCGCCGCCCTCGGCGATGTCGAACGCGTTCAGCCGGCCGATGATGATCCCCGGCTCGCTCACGTAGCCCACATCGACGATGGCCGAGTCCTGGAGGATCGGCCGCTCGGCCACGAGCTTGCCCTCCTGCGCCTTCACCGCGGTGACCTCCATGGTCACCCCGGCGCCGAGGCGGGCGGTGAGGCCGGCCCCGATCTCGAAGCCGAGCAGTCCGCCGCCGAAGAGCGCGTACTTGAAGCCCTCGTCCTGGATCACCTTGGCCATCACGTCGACCACCGGCTGCGCCAGGCCCTCGGGCGCCTTGGCGCGGTAGACCTTCGAGACGCCGTAGTTGCCGAGCGTGGCGCACAGCTCGTCGGTTAGGTCGTCGCCTCCGACGACCACGGCCGCGGCCTCGCCGCCGAGCTCCTTCGCGAGCTTGGCGCCCTCGGAGACCGCGCCGAGCGAGTTCTTGTTGAACTCGCCCTCGTAGTGGAGTGCGTATACGAGGATGCTCATGCGAGCAGCTTCCTTTCCTCGAGCCAGGCGACGACCTTCTCGACGGTCTCGTTCGTGTCCTCGTCCTCGATGATCTCGCCGGCCTCCTTCTGGGGCGGCGGGTTGATCGCAATGACCTCGGTGCGGGAGCCCTGCTCGCCGACCCTGTCCGCCTCGATCCCGACGTCGCCGGCCGACTTCGTGTCGCGCGGCTTCTTCTTCGCGCCCATGATCGCCTTGAGCGACGGGTAGCGCGGCTCGTTGATGGCGTCGCCCACCGAGATCACGGCGGGCAGCTCCACCTCGACGGTGTCGTAGCCGTACTCGGCCTGGCGCTCGCAGCGGAGCTTCCCGCCCTCCACGTCGAGCTTGATCACCTGGGTGAGCGAGGGCATCTTCAGGTGGTCGGCCACGACGGCGCCGATCGTGTAGCACTCGCCGTCGGCGGACTGCTGGCCGAGCAGCACGAGGTCGGGCGACTCGGCCTCCAGCACCTTCGCCAGCGCGTAGCCGGTGGCGGCCACGTCGGAGCCGGCGAGGGAGTCGTCGGTGAGGTGGACCGAGCGGTCGGCGCCGAGCGCCACGGCCTTGTTGAGCGTGCGGCCGGCCTCTGAGGGCGCCATCGTCACGGCGACGATCTCGTCGACCTCCACGGCTCCGCCCTCGCGGATCTGCATGGCGGCCTCGATGGCGTGGGTGTCGAACTGGTTCAGCGTGGTCTCGCCCGAGCGGTCGAGGCGCTTGGTGCCTTCGTCCATGCGCTTCTCGACGGCGGCGTCGGGGACCTCTTTTACGAGGACGCAGATCTTCACGGAATGCTTCTCCTTGGGTCTTTCCTGAGCGGGTCGGCGCACACACGGCCCCGCGAGGGGCAGGAAGCATACCTACCCGGTTGACTGATGAGTCAATCGGGGTCTTGGCGGGTGCCGCCCAGGCTTTACGCAGGCACAGCCTGCCGGATGTAGTCGATGATCCCCTGCACCGGCGCGCCCGGTGTGAAGACCTCCGCGACGCCGAGCTGCTTCAGCTCCTCGATGTCGTCGTTGGGGATGGTGCCTCCAACCACGAGCACGACGTCCTCGGCGCCCTCCTCCTTGAGCAGGGACGCGATCCGGGGCACCAGGGTCATGTGTGCGCCGGAGAGGATCGAGAGCCCGACCGCGTCGGCGTCCTCCTGGAGGACCGTCTCCACGATCTGCTCTGGCGTCTGGTGAAGGCCCGTGTAGATGACCTCCATGCCCGCGTCGCGCAGAGCGCGGGCGATGATCTTCGCGCCGCGGTCGTGACCGTCCAGCCCGGGCTTGGCGACGACGACGCGGATTTTCCTCGTGGACACGGGGGCTGAGATTACCCCGCGGCCCCGGCGCGCCGGTGCACCGCCACCCCGAGCAGCAGCATGAGCGCGCCCAGCACGAGCAGTGCGCCCGCGTCCGCGCCGGTGCTCGGCAGTGAGGAGCCGCCGTCGCTCTGCGCCGCCTCGGCGCCGCTGCCGGTCCCGGAGGACCCGTCCGTGCCGCCGCTCTCCCCCGCGCTCGAGTCCGGCGTGTCGCCCCCGGTCTGCGACGCCCGCACGACGATCCTGCCTTGCATGTTCGGGTGCGGCGTGCAGATGTACGAGAAGGTGCCGGCCTCGTCGAATGTTTGCGAGCGGCTCTCGCCCGCACCGAAGATGCCCGTGTCGAAGCTGCCGTCGGGAGCGGTGGCCGAGTGCGCGCTGGGCCCGTCGTTCGTCCAGGTGACCGTGTCGCCCTGGTCGATCGTGATCTCAGCCGGCGTGAACTGGAAGTCCGCGATCGTGACCGAGCCGCTCGCCGCCGCCCTGGCGACCGTCCTCTGCTTGGGCTCGCGAGCCGGCTGCTCGGACGGCGCGGCCGCCGCTGCCGGCTCCGGCGCCGCTGCCGGCTCCTGCGCCGCGGCCGGCTCCTGCGGCTCCGCGGGCGAAGCGGCCGGCTGCTCGGCCTCGGGCGCCGCTTCCTCACGCGCGGGCGCCGGCTCGGCGGGCTGCGGAGTCGGCTCGGCCGCACGCTCCTCCGTCGCCGGATCGGCGTCCTCCGAGGCGAGCAGGGAGCCCGGCAGTACGAGCGCCGCGATCAGCGCGTAGACCAGGGCGAGAGGGGCCAGCTGCTTCATGGACGGCGGACCCTAATCGGTCCCACCTGGACCTGCGAGCGCGTTCGCGCCTAGCCCTAGTCGTCCTTCGAGTGTCCTCTGTTGCCGCGCCGCACGAACCGCATCTTGGCCTCGTGCAGCGTGCCGTCGTCCAGCTTCAGCACGAGCTTGCCGCAGGCGCCCGCCCACTTCTTCTCGGTCTTCCATAGGAACGTATACGTGGCGCGGCCGACCTTGGATTGGCTCATCCAGTTCTTCGTCCAGGTTCCGCGCGCCTTCTCGCCCTCGGCCCGCGCAGCGCCCGCCCCGCAGGTGATCGGAGTGACCTTCGGATAGCCGCTGGCCACCGGGACGGGGCCCCGGTAGGAGCCGAGCGAGAACCGCACCGGCACCGGGCGGCCCGCCTTCCAGCGGTTCACGCTCGGAGGGTTCTCGAGCGGCGAGAAGAAGCCGTCGAAGTCGTAGATGACGCTGTACCCGACGCTCTTCGAGGCTTGGTTCCCCGCCTTGTCCGTGGTGCTCACCTCGAACGTCTTCGGGCCCACCGCTGAGGTGTCCAGCGCCGCGCCGTCAGGCACGCTGCCCACGCAGCTCGCGAGACCCGATCCGTTCGCCTCGTCCGCGCACGAGTAGTCGGCGACCACCTGCTCGCCGAGTGTGTAGACGGCGCCCTCGGCGGGACTCGTGACGGTGATGGCCGGCGCGGTCACGTCGGCCACGGTGTAGTTCACGGTCTTGGAGGCGGTGTTGCCGGCGTTGTCGCTCGCCTCGACGGTGAAGGTCTTCTCACCGATCGATCCGGTGTCCACGGCCGCACCGACCAGAACGTCGCCCAGGCAGCTGGCCACTCCGGACTCGTTGTCGGTGCACGAGTAGTCGGCCGCGACGTGCTGGCCCACCGCGTAGACAGCGCCCTCCGCCGGAGCCGTGACGGTGATGCTGGGCGGAGTCGCGTCCACGACCTTGTAGGTGACGCTCTTGGACGCGGAGTTCCCGGCCGCGTCGCTGGCGTTCACGGTGAAGGTCTTTGTTCCGAGCGATCCGGTGTCCACGGCGGCGCCCCGCGCCACGCTCCCGACGCAGGAATCGAGGCCCGAGCCGTTCGGCTCGTCCGCGCACGAGTAGTCGGCGAGCACCTGCTCGCCGAGCTCGTACTCGGCGCCCTCGGCTGGAGTGGTCACGCTGATCGTCGGCTTGGTCTCGTCCACGACCGTGACGGTGTGCGTGACCACGGTCTGGTTCCCTGCATGGTCGAGCGCGGTCACCGTCACGGATGCCTCGCCGAGCTCGCTGGTGTCGAGCAGCGCGCCGTCGGCCACGGAGCCGACGCACGAGGCGAGGCCCGAGCCCCCGGTGTCGCTGCAGCTGAAGTCAACGACTAGCTCCGCACCCTGCTTCACATGCGCGCCGTTCACGGGGCTGCGGAGAGCAACGGTCGGCGGTGTGGTGTCGCAGGTGGTTGTGCCCGTCACGCTCACGCCGTAGGTGCCGGCGGGCCCGCGAGTGGGGCCGACCCAGGTGGCGATCGGCTCGTCGGCGCCCACGCCGACCGGGTTCACGACGGCGTCGGGATACAGGTTGGGCATGAAGCCGTCCGGGAAGATCTCGCCGGCGGCGCTTCGCGGGTCGTTGTTGAACGAGCTGAGCGCCAGGTAGTACTCGCCACCCGTGGTGGGCGAGAAGCGGTGGTTCGCCGGGAGCCACGAGCCGCGCACCATGGGCGCCGCGTCGTCGTTCGCGTAGACGCCGAAGCCCTGCGAGTCGAACAGGAAGATCTGCGTGTCGAGCGCCGTCCGGCCGACCGTGCTGGCCGAGAATGAGGCGCCATTGCTGAGGCACAGGTGGTAGACGTCGACGTCGGCGCCGTCGGTGAAGCTGCCCGCGATCTCGGTTACGGCGGCGGACCCGAGGTCCTGCGCGGTCGAGGGCATGCCGCCCGCGTCGCCGCTTTCGGACACGGCAAGCGCACCCGGCGCGAACGCCAGGAAAATCACGGCTATTAGTGCTGTGGCGACGCTTCCGGTGAGGCGTTGTGACACGGGTTCCTTTCCCGCGGCACGGAGGGAACTGCCGTTTGCATCGGCTCGGAGCCCCTAGCCCGTTAAAAGGCAGCGCTGCGGCTGGACGCGCGCCTTGGCAAGCACCGGGCTCGGCCCGGTGCGCAGCGATGTTTTCAGAAGACCGGCGTTTCCGTGTACGTGCCGAATACGCGCTGGAGCGACTCGACGATCTCGCCCTCGCTCGCGTGCGCGCGGGCGCAATCGAGCAGCGGCTCCATCAGGTTGCGGTCGCCCGCGGCGGCCTCCCGCAGCGCGCCGAGCGCGCTCTCCACCGCGTCGGAGTCGCGGCCCGCCCTCACGCTCTGGACGCGGCCGATCTGCTTGCGCTCGAGCTCGGCGGGGATGCGCAGGATCTCGAGCTCGTGCTCGTCCTCCTGCTGGTAGCGGTTCACGCCGACGACGACACGCTCGCCGCGCTCGATCTCCTCCTGGAGGCGGAAGCTCGCCTCGGCGATCTCGCGCTGCGGATAGCTCTGCTTGATCGCCTCCACCATCCCGCCGAGATCGTCGATCTTGCGGAACTCGGCGTAGGCCGCCTCCTCTATGCGGTCCGTGAGCGCCTCGACGAAGTACGAGCCGCCGAGCGGGTCGATCGTGTTCGTGACCCCGGTCTCGTGCGCGATCACCTGCTGCGTGCGCAGCGCCACGCGCACGGCCTCCTCGCTCGGAAGGGCCAGGGCCTCGTCGTAGGAGTTCGTGTGCAGCGACTGCGTGCCGCCGAGCACCGCGGCCAGCGCCTCGGTGGCGGTCCGCACGATGTTGTTGAGCGGCTGCTGCGCGGTGAGCGACACGCCCGCGGTCTGGCTGTGGAAGCGCATCAGGAGCGAGCGCTCGTCGCGCGCGCCGTAGGTCTCGCGCAGCTCGCGGGCCCAGATGCGGCGGGCCGCGCGGTACTTCGCGATCTCCTCGAAGAAGTCGATGTGCGCGTTGAAGAAGAAGCTCAGCCGCGGCGCGAACTCGTCCACGTCGAGGCCGCGCTCGATCGCCTGCTCGACGTAGGTGAAGCCGTCCTTGAGGGTGAACGCCAGCTCCTGCTGCGCCGTGGAGCCCGCCTCGCGGATGTGGTAGCCGGAGATCGAGACCGGGTGCCAGCGCGGCATGCGGCGCGCACAGAACTCGATCATGTCGGTCACGAGCCGCATCGCGGGGTCGATCGGGAAACACCACTCCTTCTGCGCGATGTACTCCTTGAGGATGTCCGTCTGGATCGTGCCGGCCAGGCGCTCGGGTCCGACGCCCTGGCGCTCGGCCGCCGCCACGTAGAACGCGAGCATCACCGCGGCCGGTGCGTTGATCGTCATCGAGGTGGAGACGTCGCCCATGGGGATCCCGGCGAAGAGCGTCTCCATGTCGTCGAGCGTGTCGATCGCGACCCCCTCGCGGCCCACCTCGCCCTCGGAGCGCGGGTGGTCGGAGTCGTGGCCCATCAGCGAGGGCATGTCGAACGCGGTGGAGAGCCCCGTCTGCCCGTGGTCGAGCAGGTAGCGGAAGCGCTCGTTGGTCTCCTCGGCCGTCCCGAAGCCGGCGAACTGCCGCATCGTCCAGAGCCGCCCGCGGTACATCGAGGGATACACGCCGCGCGTGAACGGATACTCGCCCGGGAAGCCGATCCGCTCGGGCGGCCCGACGTCCTCAGCCGTGTAAAGCGGCGCGACCGGCTCGCCGCTGAGCGTCGTGAAGAGCGCGTCGCGCTCCGGGGTGCGCTCGAAGCGCTCGCGGTACCAGCGCTCGGCGTCGGTCATGGCTCGCGGCTCGACAGCCATCTAGGGAAGTCTAGGTACCCGTCAGGCCGCGACGGCACGCGCGTCGGCCGCGGCGGCGAGCTCACGCAGGCAGAGGGCGGCCGTCCAGGTGAAATCGCGGGTGCCGAGCCCGCGTCCCGACTCGGGCGCGAAGTACTCGCGCATGCCACCGCCCTCGATCGCCGCCATCATCTGGCCGCGGAGGGCGTCCGCGGCGCGCTGCTCTCCGTGCAGCTCGAGCCCCAGCGCGGTGAGCCACGTGATGTTCGCCCAGATCGGCCCGCGCCAGTAGTTGCGGGCCGAGCGCTCGCTGTGCCCGGCTTCGAGCGAGCGCACCCCCCAGCGCGACGCGAGCGGGCCTTGCAGCACCGCCGCCCGGGCTGCCGCCACCTCCTTGTCATGGAGGCCCGGCGCGAGCAGCGCCAGCGCCGAGCCGGCGCTCGTGACCGGCAGGGTCGAGCCGTCCGTCATGTCCAGCGGGCGGATCAGGCCGTCGGAGTCGGCCCGTGCCCGCAACGCCTCGCCCACGCGCTCGCTGGCCCTGAGGCTCTCGTCTTCGAGGCGGCTCTCCCCGAGCGCGTCCGCAACCGCGGCGAGGTCGTGGCAGGCTCGCGCCAGGATGGCGCTGAAGCCGGGATCGAGCACCCGGAAAGCGCCGCTGCGAGCGAGCCGCTGCTGCGCCCAGCCAGCCCGCGTGCCCTGCCGGACGAGCGTTAGGAAGCGCCGGTAGTGCTCGTCGCTCGGACGCTCGGCCGCGTCCACCGAGTCGGTGTCGCGCCGATGCAGCACCGTGACCTCCGGCATAACGCGCCAGAGCGGAGCGTCCCATTCGACCGCGTTGTCGCGGCCCGACTCCCACGGATGGATGAGCACCGGCTCGCCGATCCCGTCGGGATCGCGCTCGCCGAGCAGGAATCGGTGCCACGCGTGCAGCGGACCGATCAGCTCGCGAGCGCGGCGCTCGTCGGGGTGCTGGTCGAACAGCAGCCGCAGACAGGTGGCCGCCACCGGCGGCTGGGTGACGCCGGAGATGCGGCGGCCGTCGACGCCCGTGCGCCGCCCCCACCAGCGCGCTCCGGGCACGTAGCGGACCGTGAACACGCGCAGGCGCCGCTGAAACGCGATGTGGGGAAGCATCCCGTTCGGGTCGCGCGCGCCGGCCAGCGTTTCGAGCTCCGTGTACGCCCTTCCGGCATCCAGCTCCGCCCAGCCGAGCGCGGCGAGCGCCGAGTCCCAGTTCCACTGGTGCGGGTACGTAGAGCGCGACGGCACGGTGTAGTTGCCGCTGTCGTTTCCCCGCAAAACACCAGAACTTCTGGCCCATAGCAGCGTTGATACGGACATGAAGCGCACGCTATTTATCGCAGCGGCCGCCCTGGCCGCCACTCTCACCTCCGCCGCCTACGCCCAGCCGGCGGCAAAGAACATCACGATCGACGCGACGCCGACGACGGTGAAGTTCGGCCGCACAGCGACGCTGTCGGGCAAGCTGACCGGCCAGAACAACGACAACAAGCCCGTCGTGGTCCAGGAGGACCCCTTCCCGGTCGACACCTTCGGCGGCAACGCCGGGACGGCCACCACGAACGCGAGCGGCGACTGGTCGCTGATCGTGAAGCCTGAGCTGAACACGCGCTACATGGCGCGCTCGGGGAACGCGGACAGCAAGACCGTCGACGTTCTGGTGCGCCCGGCGATCTCACTGACGCTGAGCGACCGCACGCCCAAGCTCGGAACCAAGGTGACCTTCTCGGGCCGCCTCTGCCCCGAGCACGACGGGGTCAGGGTCGCACTTCAGCGGCGCGTCGCCCCCAATCAGTGGCGCACGCTCAGGAACCCCCTGCTGAAGGACGCACCGGGCACCGAGTGCTCCACGTACTCGCGCGGGGTCCGGCCGCGGCGGGACGGCGCCTTCCGGATCCTCTTCCGAGGGGACGCCGACCACGCAGAGGGCCCGAGCCGCACGCGGCGGGTCGACGTCCACCGGTAGGGCGCGAGACAGTCTGGACTAGCGGCGCAACAGCGAGCGCCGGCGCGGGGGGCGCCGGCGCCGCGGCCGCCGTGCCCGCGCGGCCACGTAGCCGCCCCCGCCGCCCACGAGCGCCACGCTCGCCACGGCGGACGCCCAGCGCAGGCGGCGGCCGAGCTTGTCGAAGCGCATGATGCGCCAGCCCTCCCCGCGCGCCACGCGCTCGAGCGCGCGATCCGGATTAACGGCCACGGGGTGACCGACCGCGCGCATCATCGGGAGATCGGACTCGGAGTCTGAGTACGCGAACGACTCCGTGAGGTCGATGCCCTCGCGTGCGGCGAGCTCGCGGATCGCCTCCGCCTTGCCCTCGCGGTAGGTGAACGGCCCGGCCGGCCTGCCCGTGTAGACGCCGTCGCGCACCTCGCTGCGCATCCCGATCCCGCCGTCCAGCACGAGCACGTGCGCGAGCACGTCCGCGAGCTCCTGCGACGCGGCGGTGACTATGTACGCCGCCCGCCCGGCGTCCTGATGCGCGTAGGCCTCGTCGAGGACCTCGCGGTAGATCAGCGGCAGGATCCCGGCGAGCACGTCGGGGCCGAGGCGCGCCAGGTCGACCGTGCGCTGCCCGGTGATCGAGTCGAGGATGCGTTGGCGCAGCTCGTCGGTGCCCGCGTCCGTTGAGCCGTTCAGCCGGAACTTGACGTTCGCCCAGGCGTCGCGGGCGAGCTGGCG
>DASUQG010000142.1:0-3359 GCA_036280695.1 Thermoleophilaceae bacterium | reverse complement strand
GCCGACCACGTGTCGGGCCATGGGCGTCTCGTGGCCGCCACGGGCGCGACGATCCACATCCACAGGGACGCCGACCCGGACTACGACCACGTGCCCTTCGACGACGGATGGGAGCTCGAGCTGGGCCGGCTCGCGGTTCGAGCCATGCACACGCCCGGGCACCGCCCGGAGCACACGGCGTTCGCCCTCGTCGACACCGCCCGCAGCAACGAGCCCTGGGCGGTGCTCACCGGCGACAGCCTCTTCGTGGGCGACATCGCCCGGCCGGACCTCGCGGTGGACAAGGCGGAGGGCGCCCGGGGAATCTTCCGCTCGCTCGGGGAGAAGCTGATGAAGCTTCCGGACACCTGCGAGGTCTGGCCCGGCCATCTCGGCGGCTCGCTCTGCGGCGGGCCGGGCATGGACCTCAAGGTCTCCTCGACGATCGGGTTCGAGCGCGAGAGCCAGCCGCTGCTAAAGGTGGCGGACGAGGATGAGTTCGTGGAGAGGACGACCTCGTCGCTGGGGCCACAGCCGCCGAACTTCAAGAACATCGTCGCCCTCAACCGGGGCCCGCTCGTCGTGGACACCGTGGACGCGCACCCGCTGACACCGCGCCAGGTGCAGCAGGCGGAGCGCGACGGCGCGATGGTGGTCGACGTGCGCACGGAGCTTCAGTTCGACGAGGCGCACATTCCCGGCTCGGTGTGCATCACCGCGCGGCGCGCGGGCTTCGGATCGAAGCTCGCCTGGCTGGCCGAGCGTGACCAGCCGCTCGTGCTCGTGGGGCGCGACGACGAGGATGCGCGCGAGGCCGCCGTGCTCGCGAGCGCGGTGGGCCTCAGGAACGTCGCGGGGTACCTGGCCGGCGGGATGACCGCCTGGCGCGAGGAGAAGGAGCCGGTCGACCGCGTGGAGCGAATGACGGTGGGGGAGCTTCATGAGCGCTGGGAGGCGGACCGCGACGCGATCCAGCTGCTGGACGTGCGCGAGCTCGACGAATGGGAGCGCGGGCACATCCCAGGCTCGGTGCACGTGCCGTACCACGACATTCACGGATTGCCGGACGGGATCGATCCGGATCGGCCGGTCGCGGCGCTCTGCGGCTCCGGACAGCGGTCCGCCGTGGCCGCGAGCCTGATCAAGCGCTACGGGGTGGCCGACGTCATCCACGTGGTCGAGGGCGGCGTGCCGCGCTGGCGGAGAGAGGGCTGGCCCATCGAGCGGTAGCGTTCGGCTCGTGATCCACGCCGCCTCGACCGAGGAGCGCGAGCACCTGCTCGCCGACTTCGTCCGCTACTGCGAGATCGAAAGCCCGTCCGGCCGCGAGCGCGCGATGGCGGATGCCCTGACCGCCGACCTGCGCGGGCTCGGGCTCGAGGTGGACGAGGACGAGAGCAGCAACCTGCTCGCCCGGATCCCGGGTCCCGAGGGCGCGCCGACGGTGCTGCTGTGCGCACACATGGACACCGTCCCGCTCGACGGGCCGGTGGAGGTGGTGAGCGAGAACGGTTTGCTCACGAACCGCCACGAGGCGATCCTGGGCGCGGACAATAAGGCCGCCGTCGCGACGATCATGGGCGCCGCGCGCCGGATCATGCGGCAGGGCAAGCCCGCCGCCGGCGTCGAGATGCTGTTCACCACCGGCGAGGAGCTGGCGCTCAAGGGGGCCAAGGCCCTCGACAAGTCGCGCCTCAGCTCAGACTTCGGCTACGTCTTCGACCACGCCTCGCCGATCGGCGAGATCGTGCTGGCGTCGCCCACCTACTACTCGGTCACCGCTCGCTTCAAGGGCAAGGCCGCGCACGCCGGCATCCGCCCTGAGGCCGGCCACAACGCGATCGCGGCGGCCAGCCGCGCGATAGCCGCGATGCAGATCGGCCGCATCGACGCCGAGACGACCGCGAACGTGGGTCGCATCGAGGGCGGCAGCGCCGCGAACGTGGTGGCGGAGCGCTGCTTCGTCGAGCTCGAGACGCGCAGCCTCGACGACGCGCGCGCCGGCGAGAACGTGAGCGCGATGGTCGACGCCATCGCGGAAGCGGCCAGCGACTCCGAGTGCGACGTGGAGACCTCTGTCGAGCGGCTCTTCCAGGCCTACCGGCTACCGCGGACCGCGCCTGCCGTCGAGGTGGGCGCCGCGGCGCTGCGCGACTGCGACATCGAGCCGGTCTACATCACCACCGGCGGCGGCAGCGACGCGAACGTGTTCATCCCGGCCGGGATACCGGTCGTGAACCTCGCGAACGGCACCGAGCGCAACCACCAGCCGGACGAGTCGGTGACCGTCGAGGCGCTCGAGACGATGCTCGACGTGACGATCGCGATCGTGGCCCAAGCCGGCCGCTGATGGCGTTCGAGCGCGTGGACAGCAAGGTGGCCTGGGAGGGCCGTATCGGCAAGGTCCGCATCGACACGGTGCGCTACGACGACGGCGAGGAGGCCGAGCGCGAGATCGTGGAGCACCCCGGCGCCGTGGGCGTGGTGGCGCACGACGGCGAGAAGCTCTACATGGTCCGCCAGCCGCGCGAGCCCGTCGACGAACAGGCGCTGCTCGAGCTGCCCGCCGGCAAGCTGGACGAGGAGGGGGAGAGCCCGCTCGATACGGCCAAGCGCGAGCTCGCCGAGGAGATCGGCAAGGGCGCCCGCACCTGGCAGCACCTCACAAGCTTCTACACCTCGCCGGGCTTCACCGACGAGGAGTGCCACCTCTTCATCGCCACGAACCTCCACGACGAGCGCGCCGAGGTAGACGAGAACGAGCGCATCGAGATCGTGGAGGTCCCGCTCTCGGAGCTCGACCACGTGATCCGCGACTGCCGAGACTCGAAGAGCCTCGTGGGCCTGCTCTGGCTGCGCGCGTTCCTGGACCGCTGACGCTCCCGTTGCAGCACCAAGGGATGGCGGCCGGGCGCCCGAACCAGTCTCGCGATGGCCACCATCGAGCAGCCAGTCGTCGAGCGTCGCTTCGAGCACCTCGTCCTCGATTTCCTCGCCTACCTCGAGTTCGAACGCGGTCTCTCGCGTAACACCCTCGATGCGTACCGCACCGATTTGTTGCAGTACGGCCGCTTCCTCGACGAGCGGGACTGCTCGGCGCTGAGCGCCACGCCGGCCGACATCTCCGACTTCCTCGAGCGGCTCGCCACCGGCAGCGCGGCGAACGGCGACTCGCCGGCCCGCGCTCCCGCCTCGCCCGCGACGATCCACCGCAAGAGCGCCTGCCTGCGCTCCTTCTATCGCCACCTGCGCCGCGAAGGCCTCCTCGAGACAGACCCCACGGCCACGCTCAGCGCGCCGCGCCGCACGCGGAAGCTGCCCCAGGTGCTCACCCGCGGTGAGGTCGAGAAGCTGCTCTCCCAGCCGCGCGGGACCAAGCC
>DASUQG010000141.1:0-5051 GCA_036280695.1 Thermoleophilaceae bacterium | reverse complement strand
CGCTGCGTTCGCTCGGGCTCGATCTGCGCAGCTGGCTGGGGGAGGCCAAGGACGAGGGCGACGAGGAGGTGGCCGGGGTCGATACCCACCACGTCTCCGGCAGGCTCGACGTCGAGGCCGTGATGCGCAACCTGAACACGTTCGTGCGCAAGTCCGGCGCGGCGCTCGGGGGGGCCACCGGCCAGACGCCACCGAAGCCGCTCAGCGAGGAGGACATCCGCAAGGTGGGCGAGGTGGTGCGCGACCCGACCTTCCACGTCTACGTCGGCAAGGAAGACGACATCATCCGGCGCGTGGCGGGCAAGGTCGAGTTCCAGGTGCCCGAGGAGAATCGCCAGTCGCTGGGCGGGATCGAGTCCGGCTCGATCGAGTTCGAGGTGGAGTTGGCGAAGGTCAACGGCGACCAGCAGATCGAGGCGCCCGCGAACCCGCGACCACTGTCGGCGCTGACCGAATCGCTCGGCGGGACGCCGGGCATCGACGGCGTCGTGGGCGGCGGTGGCGGTGGCAGCCTGCCTCCGGAGCCGACGACCACCGACGGCACGAGCCCGGAGGCCCAGGACTTCAAGGAGTACGCGGACTGTCTCGACAAGGCGCGTCCGGAGGACACCGAGGCCCTCCAGCGCTGCGCCGAGTTGCTCGACCGCCCCTAGGGCGCTAGACCGGCGCGACGCTCTTGCGCAGGTCCCGCTCGGGGTCGATGCCCCAGCGCGCCGCCAGCTCGGCTTGCTCGGGGCCGAGCTCCCAGCGGTCCGGGCGCTCCTCGCCCTCGTGGTCCGGCGTGGCGCCCTTCAGCAGCATCGAGCCGCGGTTGTCGCCGACCGCGCGGATCTCGGCGATCTCCTCGTCGCTCAGCAGCGGCTCCGCCGGCACGGCGGCGAGCTCCTCGCGCTTGCGCTCGATCGGCTTCGCATCCGGACCGGGCTCCTGGATCAGCGTCGGAGCGACCGACCGGACCACGTCGTGGGAGAGGTTCCACACGCACGCGAGCTGGAGCGGCGTGAGCCCGTGGCGCTCGGCGATCGGCCGGATGCGCTCCAGCCGCTCGCGGCCTGCCTCGACCCAGCCCTCGGGGCGGAAGCCGCGGTGGTCGTGGGCGTCGAAGCCGTGCCCGGGGAGCACGTCGTCGTGGAAGAGGCCGCCGTAGTCCACCACGCGCGTGAGCACCTTCACCTCGTGCTCTGCCGCGGCTCCGAGCGCCAGCTCCCCCGGCCAGGGCTCGAACGGGTTCAGGATCAGCATCGCCCAGTCGATCAGCTCCCCGTAGCGCTCAAGGCAGCCGATCACGTCCAGCGTGAAGCCGTTGGCCGGACCGGGGGCGAGGCCGAGCTCCCCAGCAAGGCCGTCGTCGCGGAGCTCGCGCAGGGCCTCCCACACCTCGGGGGATTCGAAGCCGCGCCGGTCCGGGTTGTGGAGCAGCAGCAGGTCGAAGGAGTCCACGCCGCAGCGCTCCAGGCTGCGCTCGACCGCCATGCGCAGATAGTCGCGGTAGCCCTCGGGGCCGCGCAGCCGCGGGTCCGTGAAGCGCGGGAAGCCCTTGGCGCCCTCGCGCTCGCCCTCGTAGAAGTCATGGCCGACGGCACCGACGAGCGAGTAGTCCGTGCGCGGCACGCCGGCAAGCGCGCGGCCGAGCAGCGCGTCGGCTTCGCCCGCGCCGTACGCGTCGGCGGTGATCAGCGTGGTGATGCCGGCGCCCGGGCGCAGCAGCGCCTCGAGCCGTTCGTCGGAGATCGACTCGCCGAAGCGCATGAAACGCCCGCCGCTCCAGGTGCCCACTGCGACATGGGAGAGCATGCCCTCACTCTAAGGTCCCGATCGTGGAAGTCGGGACCCTAGCCCCCTGGGCGGCGCTGATCGGCGCCCTCATCTTCCTGCTCTGGCTCGACCTGCACTTCTTCGCGCGCGGCCGCGAGCCGAGGTTCAAGGAGGCCATCTGGTGGTCGGTCGGCTGGTTTGTGCTGAGCCTGCTCGCCGCAATCCCGGTGCTCGTCTTCGAGGGCAGCGAGGACGCCGTCACCTACACAACCGTCTACCTGATCGAGCGCTCGCTCTCGCTCGACAACCTGTTCGTCTTCCTGCTGCTGTTCGCCTACTTCGGCGTGCCCTACGAGTACCGGCCGCGGCTTCTTTTCGCCGGGATCGTCGCGGCGCTCGCCCTTCGCGGCGCCTTCATCCTGGGCGGCACCGAGCTGCTCGACCGGGTCCACGTCCTGATCTACGTCCTCGGCGTTCTCTTGATCGTGCTGGCGTACCGGATCTGGCGCGGGGTCGCGGAGAACGTGGATCCGGACAAGAACCTGATGGTGCGCCTGGTGCGGAAGATCTATCCCGTCACCGGCGAGTTCCACGGCCGGCGCTGGTTCGTCAAGCAGGACGGCCGGCGCTACGCCACGCCGATCTTCCTCTGCCTCGCGGCGATCGTGTTCGCGGACATCGCGTTCGCGATCGACTCGATCCCCGCCGCCTTCGCGATCACCCGCGACCCGCTGCTGATCTGGATGGGCAACGTGTTCGCGCTGCTCGGGCTGCGGGCGCTGTTCGTGCTCGTGGAGAGCCTGATCGCGCGCTTCCGCTACCTCGACGAGACGATCGCGGTCGTGCTCGGCCTGGTCGGCGTGAAGCTGCTGATCGAGGACATCGTGAAGATCGGCCCGGTCGCGAGCCTGGCGGGGATAGCGGTGGCGTTCGCTATCGGTATCGGCCTGTCGATACGCGCCGACCGGCGCGATCCGGACGCGAAGCTCAAGCGCGAGGAGCGCGTTGAGTCCATGCAGGCCGGCTCAGGACTCGTGGACGGCGCGCCAGCCGAGCAGGCCGGCGAAGCCGAGCAACCCCGTGCCGGCCACGATGTCGACGGTCGTGAGCAGGCGCGGGCCGAAGCGGTGCCGGACCAGCGCGACCAGCACTGAGAGCGCGGTGAATGCGGTGAGCGTTCCGAGCGCGACGCCGCCCAGCATCAGCGCGGCGCCGCTCGCCGAGGTGGCGGCATCGCCCACGGCCGCGGCGGAGGCGGCCGTGAAGATCGCCGCCCAGGTGGCGATGGTGAGCGGGTTCGAGGCAGTGGCCGCCACGGCGGTGGCGAACGCGCGCCCTGGTGACGCCACCTCCTCCTCGGCCTCGCCGCCGAGGCGAACCCGGAACGCGGCCCACAGGGTGCGCGCGCCGATGACCCCGAGCACGAGCGCGCCCATCAGGCCGAAGGCGAGGCGCAGTGCGTCGGCCTCGAGCAGGCTGGCCGCGCCGGCGAGGCCGAGCCCGGCGTAGAGCAGGTCGATCAGCGCGGCGCCCGCGCCGATCGCGATGCCGCTGGCGAGCGCACCGCGAAGCACGCTGCGGATGCACAGGAGCGAGACGGGGCCGGGCTGCGCCCCCACGAAGAGGCCGAGTCCGAACCCGACCGCGAGCGAGGTCATGGGGACAGGCTACGGCCACGCGCCAGCTGACGGTCGAGAGCCGCCAGCCGGTCGTCCCACTGGGCGCCCACCTCGGCCATCCACTCGAGCGCCTCCGACATCGGTGCGGGGGTGGGGCGGTAGAGCACCTCGCGACCGGAGCGTCTCGTGGCCACGAGCCCCGCCCCGGCCAGCGTGCCGAGGTGCTTCTGCACCGCCTGCCTGCTCACGGGGAGCTCGCGCGCGAGGTCGGTGGCCGTGGCCTCGCCGTGCCGGCCGAGGTTGGCGTAAAGCGTGCGCCGGGTGCCGTCCGACAGGGCGGCGAAGACCGCATCCGCTGGGTCTGGCATCAGCGCACGCCTGCGAGCGCCACCGGCCCGTACCCGCCGCTCTGGCCCCCCAGCTCAACCTCGAGGTCGCGCCCGTCCAGGATCTCCAGTGGGCGCGACTCGGTCACGCGCACGCGCGTGCCGTCGTCGATCGCCTCGAGGTCGATCTCAACGCGGGTGGCCTCCTCGCCGGGAGCGCTCCACCAGAACACGAGCCGCCGCGGTGCATCCGCCTCCTCCACGAAGCCGTCGCGCTCGCCGGCGCGAACCTCGCCCGCCTCGCGGAGGTCGATGGTGGCGTCCTCGCCGAGCCATTCGGGCTCGGCCAGCGAGCGCCAGACCTCCTCGGCCTCCTCCGGCACCGTCAGCTCCCGCTCAACCGTGTGATCCATGAACGCCTCCAATGTGCAACCGAGTGGTTGCTATTGTGATGCAACCAGACAGTTGCAGCTTAGCTGAGAGGAGCCCGGCAATGCACATCGGTCGCGTACACACCTCCCTCGTCCCGATGGTGGTCGAGCAGACGTCGCGCGGGGAGCGCTCGTTCGACATCTACTCGCGCCTGCTCAACGAGCGGATCGTCTTCATCGGACGCCCGATCGACGACGAGATCGCCAACCTGGTGGTCGCGCAGCTCGTGCACCTCGAGTCCGAGGATCCGGACAAGGACGTCTCCGTCTATGTGAACTCGCCGGGCGGCTCGCTGCACGCGGGCCTCGCGATCTACGACACGATCCAGTACATCCGCCCCGACGTGCAGACGATCTGTTACGGGATGGCCATGTCGGCCGGCTCGCTGATCCTCGCCGGCGGGACCACGGGCAAGCGGCTCACGCTGCCGAACGCCCGCATCCTGATCCACCAGCCCTCGTCCGGCTTCCAGGGCCAGTCGTCCGACATCGAGATCCATGCCCGCGAGGTGCTCGAGCTGCGTCGGCTGCTCGAGGAGATCTACGCGAAGCACACCGACAGGACCGCCGACGAGGTGCACGAGGACATGGAGCGCGACCGCTTCTTCGGCGCCCAGGAGGCGGTGGAGTACGGGCTCGTGGACCGCATCGTGAGCGCAAGCGAGCTCAAGCGGCCGCCGTCCGGGTTCGCCGCGGCCGCGGCGGAGGGGTAGAACACCCGGGGTGCGCCTGCTCCCGCTCCTGCTCGCCGCCGCCGTGCTTCTGGGCTGCGACTCGGGGAGTGAGAAGGAGCCTGAGCCGGCACCGCCGCCGCGCGAGATCACCGGCGCGGAGCTGGGACGGCACCTGAGCGCACTCGAGGAGATCGCGGACGAGCACGGGGGCACGCGTGCGGCGGGCACGCCCGGCGACCGCGCGTC
>DASUQG010000140.1:0-2283 GCA_036280695.1 Thermoleophilaceae bacterium | reverse complement strand
CTCCTCCGCGAGCTTGGTCCACTGGGTCGCGAAGTCGTGCTCGTCGTGCAGCCGTGCGAGCTTGGCGCCGCGGTCCAGGGCAACCCAGCACATGAGCTTGCTCGACGTGAAGTGCTGCGGCTCGCCGCGGATCTCCCAGATGCCGCGGTCGGGCTCGCGCCACTTCTCGAGCGCCCGCTCCACCTGCTCCTTGACGATCGGCCAGATGCGGTCGGGGAGGTAGCTGCGCGATTTCGTGTGCAGGTAGATCGAGTCGAGCAGCGTGCCCCAGACGTCGTGCTGCTCCTGCTTGTACGCGCCGTTGCCCACCCGCACCGGCCGCGCGTCCTCGTACCCGGACAGGTGGTCGAGCGTGAACTCGGGGATCTCCCCCTCGCCGTCGATCCGGTACATGATCTGGAGGTCGTCCTCCTCCTGCTCCGCGATGTCCGCGATGAAGTAGAAGAAGTCGTTGGCCTCCCAGTCGAAGCCGAGCGTATAGAGGCCCCAGAGCATGAAGGTGGAGTCGCGTATCCAGCTGAAGCGGTAGTCCCAGTTGCGCTCGCCGCCAGGGGTCTCCGGCAGCGAGGTGGTCGGCGCCGCCACGAGCGCACCCGTGGGCGCGTACGACAGACCCTTCAGCGTGAGCGCCGAGCGCTGGAGGTACGTCCGCCAGGGGTGGTCCGGGAAGTTTCCGTGGTCGAGCCAGTGCTGCCAGTGGTGTGCCGTCCAGACGAGGCGGTCGTACGCGTCCTCGTAGGTCGAGGGCGCCGGGTGCTCGGACCAGGAGAGCGCCACGAACAGCGTGTCACCCTCCTTCATGAGCGTGCGAGCGGTCGCGCGCGGGCCCTCGAAGCCCATGTTGAGATCGCTCGAGAGCCGGAGCTCCACGTCAGAGCCCTCCGCCACGCAGCGCGCCTCGTGGTACCCCGAGCCCGTGAACTCCCACTCGCCGAGCTTGCGCGCGTAGTCGAAGCGCGGGTCGCAGTCCATGGTCACCTGGAGCTCGCCGTTCACGCAGCGGATCAGGCGCAGCAGCACGTGGTCGGCGTCGTAGTCCGTGGGCGCACGGCGGTGGGTGCGGGAGCGCTCGTGCTCGTGGTGCCAGGGGCCGATCAGCAGCACGTCGCGCACGATGATCCAGCCGCCGCTCGTGCCCCAGCTCGTCTCGAGCACGTTGGTTCCGGGCAGGTAGCGGCGCGCCGCCGGCACGTCCACGTCCGCCGGTCCGAGCCGGAAGCCGCCGGCGTCGCGGTCGAGGATCGCGCCGAACACGCTCGGCGAGTCGAAGCGCGGCAGGCACAGCCACTCCACGTTCCCGTTCGGGGCCACGAGCGCGCAGGTCTCGCAGTCCGACAGGAAGCCGTACTCGGCGATCGGAGGGAACGGGCTCGCCGTGATCCCCCGGTCGGGCGCCCACTCGGTCATAGGCGCGCCGCCGCCGCCGGGTCGAGCAGCGCGACCACCGGGCCCTCCACGAGCGACCCGGGCGCGCGCGGATCCGGCGGGCCGCGGAACACGCGCTCGACCGCCTCCGCCTTGTCCTCGCCGGTCACGAGGAACACGATCTGCCCGCTCGAGTTCACCACGCGAAGAGTAAGCGTGATACGCGGCACCAGTGGAGCCATTCCGGGCGTCTCGACGCCCACCACTCGCCGCTCGCGTTCGGCGAGGGCGTCGTCGCTGGGGAACAGCGAGCAGATGTGCGCGTCGGGCCCGAGCCCGAGCAGGATCAGGTCGAGTTCCTCGGGCCCGAACTCCGCGAGCTCGCTCTCGTAGGCGGCGGCGCCGTCGTGCGGCCCCAGCTCGCCTCGCATGCGATGCACGCTGGCGCCCTCGACCTTCGAGAGCAGCGCCTGCTGGGCCATGCCGAAGTTGGAGTGCTCGTGGTCGGGGGGAACGCAGCGCTCGTCGGTGAACCAGATCTCCACGCCGGACCAGTCCGGCCGCATCGTGGCGACCCGCTCGTACGCGGCGCGCGGCGTCGAGCCGCCGGTCAGCGCCACGTGGCCGTTCGCGTCCGCCAGGAACTCGGCTGCGGCTCCGGCGGGGTCCTCCGAGATGCGAATGTCGGCGTTCAGCGCAGCATCGCTTCCGCGCAGTCCAGCGCGCCGCTGTACGCCGGATCGCGCAGCAGCGCCTGCCGGATGCCCTCGCCCAGGATCCCGCCCTCCCCGCGCGAGGCGCCCAGGATCGTCCACCTCTGCTCGTGACCCTTGGGATCGCGCCGACGCGCGCTGAGCCCTCCCGGACCGCGGTCGAGCGAGATCGTCACACCCGACGCGGTTCCGATCTCGATCCCGG
>DASUQG010000139.1:0-4234 GCA_036280695.1 Thermoleophilaceae bacterium | reverse complement strand
GCCTCGAGCCCGTCGCGCGTGCGCATGAAGCCGCCGGCCTCCGCAACGTTCGAGGTGAGCGGCCCGCGGCCCTCGGCCTCGAACAGCGCGAGGTTCTCCTCGTTCAGCGCGCCGAACAGGGAGATCTCCTCGTCTACCGAGTAGACCGCGCCGCAGTTGGGGTGGTCGTGCAGGTTCAGCCCCACCTCCGGGAGCTCCGCCACCACCTCGATCTGGAGCTCCTCGAGCTCGGCGGGCCGGCCGAGACCGGAGAGCATCAGGAGCTGTGGCGAGTTGTAGGTGCCGCCGCAAACGATCACTTCGCGCTCGGCGCGGTGGACCATCATCTCGCTCAGGCGCATGCCGACCACCCCGACGGCGCGCTCGCCCTCGAACAGGAGCGAGAGCGCGTGCACGTGCGTCTCCACGGTGAGGTTGGGGCGGTCCATCGCCGGGTGCAGGTACGCGACCGCGGCGCTCGCGCGCGCGCCGCCCTTATGGGTCACCTGGTACCAGCCCACCCCGTCCTGCTGGGCGCCGTTGAAGTCGTCGTTCGCGGCCAGGCCGTGCGCGGTCGCGGAGTCGAGGAACGCCTGGGCGAGCGGGTTGCGCGAGCGCCCCTCGGACACCGGCAGGGGTCCGCCGGCGCCGTGGTAGTCGTCCTCGCCGCGCTCGTTGTCCTCGGCGAGCTTGAAGTAGGGGAGGATCTCGTCCCAGGTCCAGCCCGGGCCCCACTCGTCGTAGTCGATCGGGTTCCCGCGCATGTAGATCATCGCGTTGATCGACGAGGAGCCGCCCAGCACCTTCCCGCGCGGGAGGTAGATGCGGCGGTCGTTCGCGTACGGCTCGTAGATCGTCGAGTGGTCCCAGTCCTGGGCGGTGCGGTAGAGCGCCGAGAAGGCGGCGGGGAGGTGGACGAGGTCGTTCGTGTCCGGGCCGCCCGCCTCGAGCAGCAGCACCGAGACGTCCGGATCCTCCGTGAGGCGATTGGCGAGGACGCAGCCGGCCGAGCCGGCGCCGACGATCACGTAGTCGTGCATGGCCCGACGCTAACCGGGCGAGGAGGCGGGGGCAAGCTATCCTTCCCGCCCTCATGGCAGTCCCCAAGCAGAGACAGTCCCACTCGCGGACGCACAAGCGCCGCTCGCAGCACAAGATCGAGACGCCCGGTCTCCGGCATTGCCCGCGCTGCCACGCGGCGCGCCTGCCGCATCGCGTCTGCCCGAACTGCGGCACCTACGCCGGCCGCGAGGTCGTCGTGCAGCAGGCCGGGGTCGACTCAGACGACGAGTGATCGCGGTCGATGCGAACGGCGCCGACCAGGGGCCGCGCGCAGTCGCCGAAGGGGTCGCCCGCTCGGGACTGCCCGTACTCCTGTTCGGCCCCGCGGCTGAGATCACCGGGCCCGCCGGTCCGCGCGCCGAGGTCGTAGACGCACCTGAGACCGTCAAGGCGGGCGAGGAGGCTGTGGCCGCGGTTCGCGCCAAGCGAGACGCCTCGATCGTCCAGGCGGCCGCCGCGGTGGGCGACGGCCGCGCCGACGCGCTCGTCTCGGCCGGCAGCACGGGCCCGACGCTGGCCGCGGCCGCGCTCTCGATCAAGCGCATCAAGGGCGTCTACCGCCCCGCGCTGGCCGTCCTGATGCCGATCCCCGGCGGGCCTGTGCTGCTGCTCGACGCCGGCGCGAGCGTGGAGGTGCGCCCGGAGCACCTGGTCCAGTTCGCCTACATGGGCGCGGGCTTCATGGAGGCGGTGGTGGGGATCGAGCGGCCGAGTGTGGGCCTTCTGTCCGTGGGCGAGGAGTCCGGCAAGGGCACGCCGGACGTGCTGACGGCTCACGAGCGCATCGCCGAGGGCGGGCTCAACTTCGTGGGGAACCTCGAGGGCTTCGACCTGCCCGGCGCCCGGGCGCATGTGATCGTGGCCGACGGCTTCACCGGCAACGTGGCGCTGAAGGTGCTCGAGGGCTCGATGAAGGCCATGTCGGCCGAGATCCGCAGCCGCGTGCGATCCGGGGTGATCTCGAGCCTCGGTGGCCTGCTCATCCGCGGCAAGCTCGGCAAGCTGCGCGACGACCTCGACCCGGAGAGGGTCGGTGGCGCGATCCTGCTCGGGCTGCGAAAGCCGGTGGTTGTGGGGCACGGCAGCTTCGGCCCGGTCGGCATCGAGCACGCGGTGAAGCTGGCCCAGCGTGCGGTCGACGAGGACATGGTCGGCCGCACCACCTCAGCGCTCGAGGCAGCGGGGGCCTTGCGGTCCGCGACCGCTGCTAGCGTCGCCCAGCGATGACCCGAGAGGAGGTTCTCGACCGCATCCGCGATCACCTGGCCACCGAGTTGGAGGTGGATCCGGGGCGCATCGACGAGGCCACCCGCTTCAGGGAGGACCTGGAGGCGGACTCGCTCGATCTCGTCGAACTGGTCGTGGAGCTCGAGGACAACTACGGGGTTCGCATCCCGGACGAGGAGGCGGCCAGGATCCTGACGGTCGGTCAGGCCGCCGACTTCGTCGCCGCCCATGCAAGCGGGATCGAGACCTGAATCCCTTGAAGAGTTGCTTGCGGAGCTGCCGGAGGACCTGCGGCGGCAGGCCTTTACGCACGCATCCTGGGTCGAGCACCGCGCCGAGGCGTACGAGCGCCTCGCGTTCCTGGGGGACGTGGTGCTGAGCCTTGCCGTCTCGGACCACCTGTATCCGCGCTTCGAGCGCTACGGCGCGGGCCGGCTCACGAAGGTGCGCGCCCAGGCGGTGAGCGGCTCGTCGTGCGCGCGGGTGGCCCGCGAGCTCGGCGTTCCGGACGAGCTGCGCGCCACCGCGCCCACGGGCAGCACGGGACGCAGCGCCGAGATGCTGGTGGACTCCGAGCGCGTGCTCGCGTCGGTCTGCGAGGCGATCATCGGCGCCTCCTACCTCGCCTTCGGGATCGAGCGGACGGCGCCCGCGGTGGTCGCGTCGTTCGCCGACGAGATCGAGCAGGCGCTCGAGCACCCGGTGGACTACAAGTCGGTGCTCCAGGAGCGGCTGGCCCGCCGTGCCGAGGTGGTGGCCTACCGCACGGTCTCCGAGGAGGGCCCGGCGCACGACCGCAGCTTCGTGGCGGTGGCCGAGGTGGCGGGAGAGGAACTGGGGCGCGGAGAGGGAAAGACGAAGAAGGCCGCCGAGCAGGAGGCGGCACTGCACGCCATGGACGCCTTGGACGAGGCCTCGTAATGCACCTGCGCTCGATCTCGATGAAGGGCTTCAAGTCCTTCCCCCAGCGGACGAAGCTGGAGTTCGGCACGGGGGTCTCGGTGATCGTCGGGCCGAACGGCTCCGGCAAGTCGAACATCACGGACGCGGTCCTGTGGGCGCTCGGCGAGCAGTCGCCGCTCGCGGTGCGCGGGCAGTCGATGAAGGACGTGATCTTCGCCGGCGCGCACGGGGTGCAGGGCTCGAACGCCGCCGAGGTGGAGGTGGTGATCGACAATCACGATGGCCAGCTCGACATCGACTTCTCAGAGATCTCGGTGGTGCGCCGCCTCGAGCGCGACGGCGAGGGCGAGTACCGCCTGAACGGCGCCCGCTGCCGGCTCGTGGATGTGGTGGAGGTGCTCTCCGACTCGGGGCTCGGCAAGGAGATGCACTCCGTGGTCTCGCAGGGCAAGGTCGAGCAGATCGTGCTCTCGCGGCCGCGCGAGCGCCGCCTCCTGATCGAGGAGGCCGCCGGCCTCGGCAAGCACCGCAAGCGCCGCCGCCGCGCGCAGCTGAAGCTGGAGCGCACCGAGGAGAACCTGTCGCGGGCGCTCGACGTGGAGCGCGAGGCCCGCTCGCGCCTGCGCCCGCTGAAGCGCCAGGCCGAGGCCGCCGAACTGCACGAACGGCTCGAGCGCCAGACGCTGGAGGCGCGCTACACCCTGTCGAGGGACGACGCCCGCAGCGCCCGCGTGGCGCTCGCCGAGGCGGAGGAGCGCGCCCGCACGGTGCGCGCGGAGCGCGACGAGGCCGAGCGCCTGCTCGGCGAGGTGGCTCGGCGGCGCGAGCAGGCCGAGGAGGCCTTCGCAACGCAGACCCGCGACCGCGAGCGCCTCCAGGCGCGCCTGTACGCGGCGCGCTCGGCGAGCGAGCGGATCGCGATGCGCCTCGAGCGCGTGCGTGAGCAGGCCGTGGCGGCGCGCGAGCGCCGTGAGCGCCGGCTGCGCCAGCTGGAGCTGCTCGAGCAGCGCGCGGCCGCCGACGCCGACCTGTCGTCCGGCGAGGAGCGCCCGGAAGACCGGAT
>DASUQG010000138.1:0-5006 GCA_036280695.1 Thermoleophilaceae bacterium | reverse complement strand
GGCGATGCGCTCGTAGCTGCTCACGCGGACAGCTCTGCCACCGCGGCGCCGAAGACCTCGGTGTGACGGTCCACCTGCTCCTCCGTCGTGGCCGGGCCCATCAGCGCCATGTTGTGGAAGGGGGTGATCAGCACGCCGCGGTTCAAGAGGTAGAGGTGAAGGTACTCCTCGAGCTCCGGGTCGTCGGCGGCTGCCGACTCGGCGCCGGTGCGCGGCGGCTCGGTCGTGAAGCGGTACTCGCAGCGCGCCCCCAGCGACAGGATCGTCCATGGCGCGCTGTGCTCGGCCAGCACGCCCTCCACTCCCGCCACGAAGCGCTCGCGCAGCGCGATCATGCGCTCGAAGTCGTCGTCGGTGAGCACCTCGCCGAGCGTGGCGCGAGCGGCCGCGAGCGAGAGCGCGTTGCCGGCGAGCGTGCCGCCCACGCCGCCGGTATCCTCGTAGTCGGCGTCCTCCTGCCCGGCGATCCGCTCGGCCAGCTCGGCGCTCACGCCGTAGGTGCCGATCGGCACGCCGCCGCCGATCGACTTCCCGAGCGTGACCGCGTCCGGCTGGAGCCCCCAGGCGGCCGTGCACCCGCCGGGCCCGGCCGAGAGCGTGTGGGTCTCGTCGATGATCAGCAGCGTGCCGCGGCTCGTGCAGAGTTCCCGCACGGCGTCCATGAAACCGGGCTCCGGCAGCACGATCCCGATGTTGGTGAGCGCGGGCTCCATCAGCAGGCAGGCCACGTCGCCGTGGTCGAGAGTGCGCTCCACCGAGTCGAGGTCGTTGAACTCCGCGACCCGCGTGGTCTCGGTGGGATCGAGCGGCGGGCCAACCAGCCCCTCGCGAGCGCGGGCGACGCCCTGCTCGTCGAGCGTCACGAACGCCTCGTCGACCGAGCCGTGGTAGCACCAGTTGAAGACGGCGATCCGAGGCCGGCCGGTCACGTGGCGGCACATGCGGATCATCCAGCGGTTCGCGTCCGTGGCTGTGAGCGCGAACTGCCAGTACGGGAGGCCGAAGCGGCGCGCCAGCTCGGTGCCCACCCACGCGGCATCCTCGGTCGGGAGCATCGTGGTGATCCCCTCGATCCCGGCGATCGCCCTGATCGTCGGCTCGGGCGAGTGGCCGGCCATGGCGCCCGTGTCCCCGAGGCAGAAGTCCGCGTAGTCGTGGCCGTCCACATCCACGATCGTGGCGCCGTGGGCGCGGTCGAGGTAGAGCGGAAAGCCTCCCACCCACATCGCCATCCACGACATCGGCACGCCGGCCAGCAGGCTGCCGCGCGCCTGCTCGTGCAGCTCGCGCGAGCGCGCGTGGTCGTGCTCGTACGTCTCGCGCTCGCGGGCGATCAGCCCGGCGAGCTGGGCGCGCTGCGCGGTGGTCACGCGGGCGCCGGCTCTCCGACCGGCCCCGGGGGAGCCAGGTCCGGCTCGTCCGGCCTCACGGACGCCAACTTCTCGGCGCGGCGCTGCTGCCAGACGGTGAGGATCATCATCGCCACCGTGAACAGGAAGATCATCGTCGCGATCACGTAGATCTGCGGCGGGATCGCCACGCGCGCGGCGCCCCAGATGAAGAGCGGGAACGTGATCGTGGACCCGTTGTTGAAGTAGGTGATGACGAAGTCGTCGATCGAGAGCGCGAACGCGAGCAGCGCCGCCGAGACCACGCCCGGCATGATCAGCGGAAGCGTCACGAGCCGGAACGTCTCCCACGGCGTGGCGCCGAGGTCCTGGGCCGCCTCCTCGAGCGAGCGGTCGAAGCCGATCAGCCGCGAGCGCACGGTGATCACCACGAACGAGAGGTTGAACATGACGTGCGCGATCAGGATGGTCGAGAAGCCGAGCTGAGGGGTGCCCAGGTTGAGGAAGTTGGAGAGCAGCGCGGCGCCCAGCACCACCTCAGGCGTGGCCAGCGGGATGAAGATGAAGAAGTTGATCGGCGCGCGGCCCCGGAACTCGTAGCGCACGAGCGCGAGCGCCGTGAGCGTCCCGAGAATGGTGGCTCCGATCGTCGACAGCACGGCGATCTCCAGCGAGTTGCGCAGTGCATCTCCGATGCCCGGCACCCCGAACGGGTCCTTCCAGGCCTCGAAGCTGAACTCCTGCCAGATGAAGTTGAAGCGCCCGCGCGGGTTGTTGAACGAGAAGACGATGATGATCGCGATCGGGACCAGCAGGTAGATCAGCGCGAGCCCGGCGTACGCGTTCAGCAGCCAGTCGAGCCCGCGGCGCCGGAGTGTCATCTGCGCTCACCTTCGGTGCCGAGCAGCGCCTCGGTGCCGGCGATGCGCGCCCAGATCAGGACGATGATCAGCATGAACGCCATCAGCAGGAACGAGAGCGCCGCCGCGGTCGGGTAGTCGGCCACCTCGAGGTAGCGCGACTGGATCACGTTGCCGATCATGAACTGGCGCGGCGTACCGAGCAGCTCGGCGTTGATGAAGTCGCCCGCGGCCGGGATGAACGTGAGCAGCGTGCCCGCCACCACGCCGGGCATCGAGAGCGGCAGCGTCACGCGCAGGAACACGTCGCGGCGGCGGCCATAGAGGTCGTAGCCCGCCTCGAGCATCCGCCCGTCGATGCGCTCGAGGTTCGCGTAGAGCGGCAGGACCATGAACGGCAGGTAGTTGTAGGTGATGCCCGCCACCACCGAGACCGTCGTGTCGAGCAGGCGGCCGTCGTCGGCGACGATCCCGATCGTCTGGAGCGTGTTCACCACGAGACCGGAGTCCGACAGGATCGTCTCCCAGGACAGCGTGCGGATCAGGTAGGTCACGAAGAACGGCACGATCACGAGCAGCAGCAGGGCGTTCCGGTAGCGCCCGCCGCGGAACGCGATCACGTACGCGAGCGGGTAGCCGATCAGAAGCGCGATCAGCGTCGCGAGGCCCGCGTACTCGAACGAGCGCAGGAACTGCTCCCTGTAGTCCGACAGCGCGTCCGTGTAGTTCGAGAACTCCCAGGTGAGCGTGAAGCCGGTGTCGATCGTGCCCGTCTTCAGCGACTCCAGGAACATGATCACCAGCGGAACCGCGAAGAAGAGCAGCAGCCAGCCCAGCCCCGGAAGGAGCAGCAGATACGGAAGCGCTGCCTTTCGGAGCCGGGCCGACATCGCGCGAGTCCCCGGGAGCCTAGGCGCCGATCACCTGCTGGAACGCGTCGTCCAGCTCGCGCTCCTCCTCCGGCGACAGGCCCTTGAAGATGTGCGTGTTCTCGAGGAAGGCGGAGTCCGGGAAGATCAGCTGGTTCTCAGCGAGCTCCTTGTCCGTCTTCGCGATGACCTCCTTGACCCCGTCCACCGGGCAGATGTAGTTGATGTACGCCTCGATCGGGGCCTGGACCTCGGGCTGGTAGACGTAGTCGATGAACTTCTCGGCCGTGAAGGGCTCCGGTGCGCCGACCGGGATCTGCATGTTGTCCGTCCACAACATGCCGCCGCTCTCCGGCAGGACGAACTCGATGTTCGGGTTGTCGGCCTTGAGCTGCACGGCGTCGCCGGACCAGCCGAAGATCACGACCGAGTCGCCCTTCGGGACGTCCTTGATGTACTCGTTGCCGGTGAAGCCGCGGATCTGACCGGAGTCCACGCCCTCCTGGACCTTGTCGATCGCCTTCATGAACTCGTCGGCGCTCGCCTTCTCAGGGTCGGCGCCCTGCCAGGCGGCGACGAGGCCGACCGTGTCGCGCATCTCGGTCAGCATCGTGACCTTGCCCTTGTAGGCGGGATCGAACAGGTCGTCGACCGACTTCGGCTCGCGCTTCACCAGGTCCTTGCGATAGATGATTCCCGTCAGGCCCGACTGCCACGGCATCGAGAACTCGCGCTGCGGATCGAACGGCGGTGACTTGAGCCGCTCGATCAGGTTGGCGTTCGCGGTCGGCATCGCCGACTTGTCGAACTTCTGGACGTAGCCGAGCCGGATCATGCGCGCCGCCATCCAGTCCGTAACCACGTGGATGTCGCGCCCGCCGGACTGGCCCTGGTCGTACTGCTGGCGGACCTTTCCGAAGAACTCGGTGTTGTCGTTGATCTCCTCGACGTACTTGATCTTGGTCCCGTGCTTCTCCTGGAAGCTCTTCAGCGCGGAACGCTCCTCGTCGATGTACGCCGGCCAGTTGGCGAAGTACAGCGAGTCGGCGATCTCGCCCTTGGGGATGGCCTTGGCCTCCTCGGACTCCTCCCCGCCGCCCGATGGCTCGTCGGTGCCGCACGCCGCCAGGTAGGCGAGCGCCGAGGCGCTCAGCGCTCCGGCCGCACCGCGCTGGAGGATGCGTCGCCGCGTGAGCGGGTTGCGCAGCAGGCGCTCGAACTGGCGCTCCAGATCTTCGTTACTCGGCGTCACTGTCTCCCTGTCCTTCCCTCACGATGTGGATGTTCTCGTCCGACCAGCTCAACCTGGCCGCATCTCCGGCCGCCGGCAGATCGCGGCGCGCCCCTGCGTCGGCATTCGGCACCAGCACTGTCATGCGCGTGCCGTCTCCAAGCTTCACGACCATCTGCGTGGCTGTGCCCAGGTACAGCGAGCTCTCCACCTGGCCCTCCACGGTGGGGCGGTCGCCCTCCGCCGGGGTCCCGGCCTGCTGAAGCTCGAGCTTCTCCGGGCGCACCACGGCGTGGGCGCGCTCTCCGGTCTTGACGCCGCCCGAGTCGAGCGCCTTCACGGTGGGACCGGCGTCCAGGCGCATCTGCGTGCCGGCGCCGTTGCTCGAGACCACCTCGCCGGGCATCAGGTTCGACACGCCGATGAAGCCGGCGACGAAGGTGGTGCCGGGGCGCTCGTAGACCGTCTCGGGGTCCGCCACCTGCTCGACCACGCCCCTGTTCATGACCGCGATGCGGTCGGACATGGTGAGCGCCTCCTCCTGGTCGTGGGTCACGTAGACGAACGTGATGCCCACGTCGCGCTGGATCCGCTTCAGCTCCACCTGGAGCTGCTTGCGGAGCTTCAGGTCGAGCGCGCCGAGTGGCTCGTCGAGCAGGAGGACCTCGGGCCTGTTCACGAGCGCGCGCGCGAGGGC
>DASUQG010000137.1:0-10356 GCA_036280695.1 Thermoleophilaceae bacterium | reverse complement strand
GCAGGAAGGCCGAGACCGCGAACAGCCCGAGCAGCACGAGGCACGGCAGCACGAAGCTGCTGGGCATCGAGCCGAGCCGCGGCAGGGCTCGTGGACGAGAAGCGACGCTTGCCACCCGGCGATCCTAGTGAGCGCTCCGCGCTCTCACTTGCCTATGACCTCAACCTTGCGCTGTCCGGGGCCCGACTGCTCCGGCGGCGGCGCCGTGGGCGCGTTCGGCCCGGCCGCGGGACAGCCGCCCGGCGGGTTGCCCTCGGGCGGGACGGTGAGGAGGCGCCACTTGCCCTGCTGGTCCACGAGCCGGTAGCGGTTGTCCGTCGGCTTCGTGACGAGCGGCCCGTCGGGCACCGTTCGCGTGCGGAACGCCACGCCCGGCGGCGGCGTGACCTTCCATCCGACGTTGATGCCGTGGACGCCGAGCTCGTAGGCCACCATCTGGGTCTGGAAGGGGCCGCTGAAGACGCCGCCGCAGGCGAGCAGCCGCTCCTTGCCCCCGTTGGCGTCGATAAGTGCCTTGAGATCGTGCCAGAGGTAGGCCTCGTGCTCGATCCCGCCCTGGACGCGGCCGGTGTTGTCGGCCTTGGCGACGATTGTCGGCGAGGCGATCGCGATCCCCGCGAACAGCGCGGCCGCCGCCGTGATCGCGCCGGCGCGGGGGCTGCGGTTTCCGAACCAGCGCTGGCCGAGCACCTCCACGCCCTGGAGCACCCGCACCGCCCCCACGCCTCCCAGCACCGACACCGCGGCGGTGGTGACCATCAGGTAGCGCTGGTTCCCGGCGAAGCCCGCCTCCGTCATCACGGCCACGAGCGCGAACCACGAGAAGCCGAGCGCAGCGAGCGCCAGCACCGCGCCCTGCTCACGGCGCCGCACCCAGGCCACGGCGGCCACCCCCACCGCCACCAGCGTTCCGGCCTCGACGGGCGCGACGGTGCTCTCGGCGAAGCGCTTGAAGAGCTCGACGGCCGGATGCGCGGCGAAGGCCGCGCTGCCCGGGTTGGGCGCATTCGCGCGCGAGCCGGCGCGGAACGGCTCGCCCGCACCCCACCACTCGGGCAGGAACCAGAGCGCCGGCACGACAGCCGCGAAGGCCACCAACCGCAGCCGCAGCCGCGGCTCGAAGAACCACAGCCAGAGGCCGTAGAGGGCGAGGAACGGCCAGGCCTCGGGGCGCAGCAGGGCCGCGGCCACGCCGAGGTAGAGCGCGTGATCGCGGCGCCCGTCGAGATGGCGCTCGAAGCCCCAGAGCACCACGGCCGCGAGGATCGGCTCGGAGTTGCCGAGCGCGGCGTCGCGCACGTACTTGTTCGACGACAGCAGCGCGGCGAACGCGGATACCCCGGCGAGTGCCCCGTACACCCGCCCGCCGCTGAGGCGGTACGCCATCCGGTACGCCATCACGCAGCCGAGCAGGCCGCCGGCGCGGGCCACCCACAGCCAGAGGTACGGCGCCAGGTCCTGCCCGAGGAACGAGAACGGGACCGTGAAGAAGATCGGGAACGGCTTCCACGAAGGGCCGCCCTCGGTCACGAGGTCGAGGTGGGCGATCTCCCGCCCCCAGAGGATCCACGCCCATGGGTCGTAGGTGGGCGTTGACGGGAAGAGCAGCGTGAGCGCCGAGATCGCGAGACAGCCCGCGATGATCAGCGCCATCTGGACGCCGTGGCGCTCCAGTGCCGCTCGCCGGCCGACCGTGATGCTCTCGCCTCGGCGCGCCCCGATCGAAATGGCGGACATCGGCCGGCTTATGCGCGCGAGGCCTCGAGGCGCGCCGCCGACCGCAGCCGCGACCAGCCCCCGTAGCGGGTGACCAGCACGACTAGCCCGACCAGGGTGATCGGCACGTAGAGGACGAAGCGCAGCAGGATCACGTACGAGAGCGCGGCGGAGCCGCTGGCGCCGAGCGCCTTCGCGCCGAACGCGACGGCCGCGTCGAATGTCCCGATCGACCCCGGAGCGGCGGGCAGCGCCGCGACGAAGTTCGTGAGGGCGACGAGGTACAGCGCGCCGCTCACGGCGAAGTCGATGTCGAGCGCGCGGGCCACCGCCAAATACACCGTGGCCTCCAGCGACCACAGCACGAACGTCCCGCCGAGCAGAAGGACGCCACGCCGGTTCAGCAGCGCGCGCGGGGCGTCGGCCAGCGGGCGCAGCCAGTCGCGTGCGCGCTCGAAGACGTGGTGCGAGCGCAGCACCCAGATCACCACAGCCGCCGCGATCACGAGCAGCACACCGATGGCGGTCACCAGGAGCGGCCGGTCCGTGGGCAGCACCTCAGACGTGCTGAGCACGCCGTAGACGGTGACCACGAAGATCGTGACGAGCGCGATCACGTCGAGCACGCGCTCGGCCACCACGGAGCCGAGCAGCGTGCGCTTGCTCCCGTCCGAGCGCTGCGACAGCAGCACGACCCGCAGAGCCTCTCCCGCGCGCGCGGGCAGCACGTTGTTCCCCATGTAGCCGACGGTCGTGAGCGCGTAGCAGTCGATCCGCCGGGTGTGCACGCCGGTGGCCTCGAGAATCTGGTGCCAGCGTTCGGCGCGGACGAGCGTCGCGAGGGCGTACAAACCGATGGCCGCGACGAGCCACGCAATCGCCTCCCCGTCGGTGGGGATGTGCGGCGAATCCTGGTGACTCGCCCACCAGACGACCGCCGCCAGCGCGACGAGCGATACCAGTGTTTGGATGATCGCGAAGCGACGGTTCATGGCATGAGAGGCAGCGCGGCGGACCGTGGCGGACCGTAGCAGTTGAACTTATCCCCAGACGGGCGTCTTGATACGCCGCTACCCTCCTGCGCTTGCTGAAACGGACCCTTCTCGCAAGCATCGCGCTCGCAGCGTTCTGCCCGCTTCCCGCCCACGCCCAGGGCGGCGGCGAGGCGCCCCCCGGCGGCACCCAGACGCCGCCCCCGGTGGCGCCCGAGCTGCGCGTGGAGCGACCCGGCGGCGCGCCCCTGATCCGCGAGGGCCAGACGAATCGCCAGCTGCTCGGCGGCACCTGGTACTTCCGCCAGGACGACGCCTTCGTGGGCGAGAGCGAGCGCTGGTTCGACCAGGACGACCTCGCCGGCTGGATTCCGATCACGGTCCCGCACAACTGGAACGCCACCGACACCCAGTTCAACCGCTCGTCGATCGGCTGGTACCGCAAGGAGTTCACGCTGCCGCGCTCGCCGAAGAAGGCGCTGCACTTCTGGAAGGTGCGCTTCGAGGGCAACAACTACCGCACCAAGGTCTGGCTGAACGGCAAGGAGCTCGCCTTCTACACCGGCTACTTCCCGTTCGAGGTGCTGCTGTCGAATCTCCGCGAGGGCCGCAACACGCTCGTCGCGGAGGTCTCGTCCCTGCGCAGCAACACCGACCTCACGCACTGGCGCCCCGCGGCGTACAACGGCTTCGGGACCGGCGGCTGGTGGAACTTCGGCGGCATCCTGCGCGAGGTGTACATGCGGCGAGTTGACGCCGTGGACGTGGAGCACGTGGCCGCGCTGCCGCGACTCCGGCGCGTGGGCGGCACGGCCAAGGTGGAGGTGCGCACGACGCTGCGGAACTTCACGCGCAAGGACCGCGACGTGTCCCTGATCATCGCGGTGGACGGGCGGCGCATCAGGCTCGACCCGGAGACGGTGCCCAAGCTCGGCCGCCGCCAGCTCAGCACCACCGTCAAGATCAAGAAGCCACGGCTGTGGGCGCCGCGCGCCCCGCAGCTCTACGACATGACCGTGAGCGCCGCTACGCGCCGCGCCTTACGCGGCACCTACCGGCTCTCGTTCGGGATACGCAAGATCGACCCGCGACGGGGCGGCATCATCAGGCTCAACGGCAAGCGGCTGAACCTCAAGGGCGCGAGCATCCACGAGGACGACCTCCAGGAGGGCGGCGCGCTCTCGCAGAGCACGCGCACGCTGTTTCTCAACCGGCTGAAGAACCTCGGCGCAACCATCACGCGCTCGCACTACCCGCTCCACCCCGCGTTCGTCGAGGCCCTCGACCGCGCGGGGATCATGTACTGGGTCGACGCGCCCGTCTACCAGGTGCCGACCACGAGCTGGGTGCGCGCCGGCGTCCGCAAGCTCGCCCTGCGCGCGGCCACGCTGACGGTGCGCAACAACATCAACAACCCGTCGGTCCTGACCTGGTCGCTGGCCAACGAGCCGTCCGAGGCCGGGCCGAACCTCGGCGCCTACGGCGCGAGCCTGGTGAGCTACATCCGCAACGGCGCGGAAGCCGTGCGAAAGCTCGACGACACGAGGCTCGTGGGCATCGACCGCCAGTCGCGCGTGGGCGAGCCGTACACGACGGGCGCGCACAAGTACCTCGACGTGCTCGGGGTGAACGACTACTTCGGGTGGTATCGCTCGGTGGCGGAGAACCTGCCGGACCAGCCGTCCACCACCACGGCGGACCTCGGTCCCTACCTCGACGCGGTCCACGCGGCAAACCCCGACCTCCCGCTCCTGATCACCGAGTTCGGCGCCGAGGCCAGTCGCTTTGGATCGGTGGACCAGAAGGGCACCTTCGAGTTCCAGCGCAAGTGGGTGATGGACCACCTGGCGATACACGCGACGAAGCCGTTCGTGAACGGGTCTATCCACTGGGCGCTGCGGGACTTCCGCGTTCACCAGACCTGGCAGGGCGGCGCGCCTGACGAGTACGCCCAGCCGCCCTGGCACAACAAGAGCCTCATCGAGGAGAACAACCACCGCAAGCCGGTGTACGGCCCGGTCGCACGGCTGTTCCGGCGCACGAAGCCGCTCCGCTAGCCTGCGCCGCCCCGTGAAGCGCCCGCTCCTGGCACTCCCGCTCGTGCTGCTCGCCGTCGCCGGCTGCGGCTCGAGCGATGCCGCACCCGCGGTGGACGAGTCCGACAAGCCCGGCAGCACGGTGGCGTGCCTGGATGCGCAGGGAGTGGGGGCCCACGTGGACGGCAAGGACGAGAACCAGGTGTTGCTCGACGCGGGCCCGCGCGTGAAGTTCTACCTCACCGCCGCGGCCGCCGAGGCGGCCCAGTTCCAGGGCGAGGGCGAGGGCGCCGAGCAGATCGGCAGCGCACTGCTGTTCGTGGATCCCGAGGTGGACCCCAAGACCGAGGACGTCCTCAAGGCCGCCGAGGGCTGCCTAGCGGACCTCTAGCACCTGCACGTCGTTGCGGCCCTTGCGGAAGGCCGACTCCGGCACCATCACCGACACAAGCTCGCCGTCGTCCCCCACCGCGAGCTTGAAGGTGGTGCCCACGGCGCGGATCGTGCCGGTCACCGCCACCGCGATGTCGCGCGGGTGGCGATCGGGGCCGTTCACGCGTCCCACTACGTGCACCGGCACGTACAGCGGGTCCGAGCCCACGTTCCCGTAGTCGCGCTTGTAGGAGAGGTCCACGTCGAGCGGCTCGCCCGCGGCGGAGGCGGGCTGTCCGATCAGCTCGGGGTGCGGGCCGATCTCGTAGAGGCGGTCCGGCCCGTCGGCGCCCGAGCCGAACAGGCGCTGGTTGCGGTCGATGATCGCGCGGCGCTCGCGCGTGAAGGTGTCGGCCGGGATGCGCAGCACCTCGAAGCTGTTGCGGATCAGCATGCGCAGCTCGTCGCGATTCTGCACCTCGTCGCTGAACGCCGACCTGCCGTCCATCTTCACGCGCGGGTCGAGGTTCAGCACGTCGAAGATCGTCGGCAGGATGTCGATCGTCTCGACCCACGCGTCGTCGGTCTTGCCCTTCGTCTGCCCGGGCGCCTTGACGAACAGCGGCACCGGGGCGATCTCCGCGGCGGTCTTCCGGTTCAGCCGCCGCCGCTCGCGCGCGTGCGGGAAGGCCACGCCGTGGTCGGCAGCCACCACGATCAGCGAGTCGTCCCAGAGGCCGTCGTCCTTCAGGTGCTTCCACAGGTGCTGGAGCTCCAGGTCGGCGAACCCGGTCTGGAGGAAGTGGCGCTGGAGCAGCACGTTCAGCTGCCCCGTGTCCTCAAAGGACTGGTTCGACAGCCCCGGGATCACGTCGTTCGGCGCCTTGCGGTAGCGCTTGCCGGAGGGCAGGTACTGCCACGGCACGTGCGGCATCAGCGTGTGCTTGAAGTTCAGCGCTGGGCGGCGTCCCGGGACGATGTTGTCGATCCACTCCTGGAAGCGCACCGCGCGCCCGCCATTCAGGTTCGCGCGCGTACTCCGCTCCGAGGTCGAGGGGCTGACCTCCTCCGCCTCCTCGCCCCCGCCGCCGAAGTTGCCCCAGTTCTCGGACACGCTCGCGAGGTCGTTCTCGATGTCCGGCGGCGACACCACGTGCAGCCACACCAGGCCGAGGTCCTCCGACATCGACGAGATCCGGTCGCCGTACGACTCCTCCGGGTGCGTGTCCTCGCAGAGGTCTCGCGAGCACACCGAGGTGGCCTCCTCGCTCACGTTCATCCGGTGCGTCTTCGCGAACAGCGAGAAGATGCTGTTCGGGTGATCGGAGGAGATCGGCTGCCTGTCCTTGGCCGGCAGGTCGCCGTCCATGATCGCCGGCTGGGCGCGCTCGGTGGAGTCGTAGACGGTGTAGGCGTTCTTGAACCAGGTGGCGT
This sequence comes from Thermoleophilaceae bacterium, assembly GCA_036280695.1. Classification (GTDB taxonomy): domain Bacteria; phylum Actinomycetota; class Thermoleophilia; order Solirubrobacterales; family Thermoleophilaceae; genus JACVRW01. The sequence continues at coordinate 3,806 of DASUQG010000137.1, read as the reverse complement.
TCCTCGCGAGCTCGGCGAAGCCCGGATAGCGCTTCGTGTCGAGCTCGTCGTTTGCGTCGACCAGCGTGGTCGAGGGCAGCTCGTCCAGCAGCACAACCACGATCGGAGCGTTTGAGACGCCGCCGATCGTGCGCGCCTTCGCCTCGCTCGGGAACGCGAGCTCGGAGATCTGGCCGCTCAGCAGGAACAGCAGCAGGAACACGAGCGGCACCGGCGAGAGCACGTTCAGGAAGGAGCGCACGGGCTCGGCCCGCGCCCAGAGCAGTGCCAGGCCGGCACCCACCAGCACGCTCAGCGCGATCAGCACGGTGTCCGAGGTGTCGATCGACTTCTTGAGCGCCTGCGCGGCGATCAGGGCGGAGAGCGCGCCGAGGAACACGATGTGCGCTCCCTGGCGAACCTCGGGCCGGATCAGGCCGAGCAGCAGCTCGATTGCGAGCAGCAGCGCCGGCGGCAGCACCACGAGCAGGACGGAGAAGCTGACGATGTCGAAGCCGGACGAGCCCCGCGCCGCGAAGAACTCGGGGTTGTCCTTCAGGAGGTCGAAGAGCGGCTGCGCTACGGCGAAGGTCCAGAGCACGGCCAGGTTGAGATACGCCCAGCCCGCCGCCTTCGCTGCCTCCCGGCTCACTTCGGACGAGCGTAGTAGAGCACCCGAGTGCCGGACTCCAGGCGCTCGCTGCGCTCGACCTCGAAGGCCTCCTTGAGCGTGCGCTCGAAGAAGTCCAGCTCGTAGTCCGGGTGCAGGCCGTCGCGCTTGGGCGCGAGCAGCTTCTTCACCATCGGGTCCTCGCGCGTGGGGAACTCGATCACGAGCGCCGTCCCGAGCGAGGCGAGCCAGTCGATGAACTCCTTCACCGGCACGTTGGCGCTGATCGCCACGTGGTGCACGAGCGCGAGGGCGAGCACGAGATCGGGCTTCCCGCGGTCCGGCATCGACCTGCGCTCGAGCCCCCGCCAGCCGAGGCCGGGCGACGGATCGGCCAGGTTCATCGTGAGCGGGAGGATGCGGTCGTTCCCCTCCTCGCGCAGGTCGCGGTAGAGCAGCTCCACCGGGCCTTGGTCGGCGTCCACCGCCACCACCGTGCGAGCGCCCTCGGCCGCGATGCGCGAGTAGCGGCCGTTGTTGCAGCCGATGTCCCAGACCAGCTTCCAGTCGCGGCTCGTGGCCACCTCGCGCACGAACTCGTCCTTGCGTCGCGCGTCGTCGTCCGTGTAGCTGTTGCGCTCGCCGTACGCGGTCCAGACGCCCTCCGGCGGGTCCCACGACTGCCGCTCGACGAGCTTGCGCATCTTGCGCACGTTCGCCACGAACAGCTCCTTCTTGAAGACCCGCTTGACCTCGTCCTTCACCTGCTGCGGCCTGTCGGCGTAGCGCTCCTCGAGCTTCGCGTGGAGGATCACGTTGGTGAACACGCCCTTGCGGAAGCGGTCGCGGAAGTTCATCAGCGGGCGCATCTCGCTCGGCCGGATGCCGTCGATCGAGCCGCGCAGCCAGGGCTGGAAGGGCACGCCCTTTGCCGCCTGGAGCAGCAGCGGATACAGGTAGAGCATGCAGAACTGGCGGTAGCCCACCCACGGCTCGCCCTCGCGCATACGCTCGAAGGAGCCGACGTCGACGAAGGTCGGGCGCGCGCCCCTGAACTGGACGTTGTAGGGAGTCGAGTCCTTCAGGACCATGTCGTGCTCGAGGCCGGCGAGCAGCAGGTCGAGCTGGAGCAGTGCGGCGTCCTTCAGCATCGAGAACGTCCACTCGTACGGATACGACACGAACGGGATGCGCTCGTGGCGAAGCACCGCCGCCGGCTCGTGCACGAGCAGCCCGCGCAGCGCCGCAATATCGCTTGCACGCTCGGTGCCGACCACGCGCTCGCCGTCGAGCAGGCCCGTGGCCTCGAGGGCCTCGAAGTCGCTCAGGCCGTCCGACGACAGCGCACGGTAGACGTCGTCGCCCGAGTAGAAGACGCGGCTCTCAGGATCCCGGAATGAGCCCGGCTCGAGGCCCGCGGGAGCTGAGCTGTGCACTAGGCCGGGTCGGAGCCCCGCGCAGCGTCAGGCTTCGCGGCCTCCGGCTCATCCTTGCGGATGCGGAGGAACTTCAGGAGGCGACCCCAGTAGAGCTTGGCTGTCACGGCGACCGCCGCGAGGCCACCCGCGATGATCTGCAGGATCATGCTCCCGCTGCCGGGATCCAGGTAGGCGAGGACGGTGGTCATCTTTCGTGTCGCTCCATACTTCTCGGGGGATTGCGAAGGTGGCGCAGGCTAGCAGAGGAAAAGCTTGTAAATCAGGTGTGAATTCGAATGCTCGCGGGCACCGCCCGCTCGCGTGTCTCCGGGCTCCGACTACGCTACGCACCCGCGCATGAAGTTGATCATCCAGATCCCCTGTTTCAACGAGGAGCTAACCCTTCCCTCCACGCTGGGCGACCTGCCGCGCGAAATTCAGGGGATCGACCAGGTCGAGTGGCTCGTGATCGACGACGGCTCCACCGACCGGACGGTCGAGGTGGCGCGCGAGCACGGCGTGCACCACGTCGTGCGCCTGACCAACAACAGGGGACTCGCCGCCGCCTTCCAGGCGGGACTGGACGCGTCGCTGAAGCTCGGCGCCGACATCATCGTCAACACCGACGCGGACAACCAGTACTTCGGCGGCGACATCCCCAAGCTCGTGCAGCCGATCCTGGCCGGCGATGCAGACATGGTGATCGGTGACCGCAGGACGGACCAGATCGAGCACTTCTCGCCGCTGAAGAAGCGCCTCCAGCGCCTGGGAAGCGCGGTGGTGCGGCGGGCGTCCGGCACCAACGTGCCCGACACCACCTCCGGCTTCCGGGCGTACAACCGCGAGGCCGGCCTTCAGATGCAGGTGGTCTCGAAGTTCACCTACACGCTCGAGTCGATCATCCAGGCGGGCAAGATGCTCGTGGCCGTCGACCACGTCCCAATCCGGACGAACGAGAAGACCCGCGAGTCGCGACTGTTCCCGTCGACGGCGGCCTACGTCCGGCGCAACACCGTCTCGATCTTCCGCATCTACGCGATGTACGAGCCGCTGCGGGTGTTCCTCGCCGCGGCCGCCGTGGCCGCGATCGTCGGCGCGGCGATCTGGGCGCGCTTCCTCTACTTCTACTTCTTCTCCGACGAACCCGGACAGCACATCCAGTCGCTGATCCTGGGCTCGACCCTCTTCATCGTCGCGGTCCAGCTCGCCGCGCTGGGCGTGATCGGCGACATCCTCGCCGGCTCGCGAGTGCTCCAGCAGCGAGTGCTCGAGCGCGTCCGGCGCGTGGAGCTGCACCTCGGCGTCGAGCCGTCGCACTACGAGCCGGGCGCCTCGGAGACCGGCCAGCCTGCCACCACCGGCGCGCAGGCGGGGCGCGCCACCGGCAAGACCGAGGACCGAGAGGCCCTGAAGCTGTGAGCGGCGGCGTCACCGCGGCTGAGGTCCCGACCGGAAACACGTTCGACAAGTACGGCTCGTCGAACCCGGTGGTGAAGCGGCTGATGGGCGGCTTCCACTCGACGCTCGACGAGCTCTGGGCGAAGGCGGCGCCTTCCTCGGTCCTGGACGTGGGCTGCGGCGAGGGCGTCCTGACGGTCGAGTGGGCGGAGCGCCTCGGCGATGGACGGATCGTCGGGATCGACCTCGAGGACCCGAAACTGCGCGCGGAGTGGGAACGGCGCGAGCGCCCGAACCTCGAGTTCCGTGCCGAGGAGGCCACGCGGCTGTCGTTCTCGGACGACGAGTTCGACCTGGCCAGCGCGATCGAGGTCCTGGAGCACGTTCCCGAGCCGGAGGCC
>DASUQG010000136.1:0-17126 GCA_036280695.1 Thermoleophilaceae bacterium | reverse complement strand
ACCATCGCGCCGTCGCGCTCCGCCTGCTGCACCTGGCGCGGTGTCAGCGGGTGCGCGTCCACGGTGTCCACGACGAGCGGGCCCCGGTTGAGGGCGACGATGTTCTCGAAGTTCGGCGGCTGTGGCCCCAGCGACGAGGTCGTCCTCTCCACGAACTCATCCTCGTCCGCCACCTTGAGCAGCGGCTGGCTCTCGCGCTCGAACCCGATCGTCGAGGAGACCTTGAGGTCCATGCCCGGCCCGCCGCAGAGCGAGCCGCCGAGGTGGCCGGGCCAGACCTCGCAGGTGTCCGGAAGCTTCATCAGCTTCTCCCCGAGCGAGCGGAAGATTCCCCGGGCGCCCTCCGCCTTGTCCACCGCGAGGTCCGGCCGGGCGATGTCGCCGACGAAGAGGCTGTCGCCGGTGAGCACCGCCCAGGGCTCGTTGCTGCGGGCGGTGTCAACGAGGGCGAACGCCGTGTGCTCCGGGCGGTGCCCGGGCGTGTGCATGGCTCGAACCGCGAGCCGGCCGAGCTCGAGCTCCCATCCGTCGTCGAAGGGCACGTGGTCGTAGTCCGGGTCGGCGTCCCTGTGGATGTGGATCGTCGCGCCCGTGGCGGCCACGAGACGCCCATGGCCCGACACGTGGTCGGCGTGGTTGTGCGTCTCGAGGATGTGGTCGATGTGGACGCCGAGGTAGCGCGCGAGCTGGAGGTACTGGTCGATGTCGAGCTTCGGGTCCACGACCGCGGCCACGCCGGCGCTCTCGTCGCCGATCAGGTAGCTCGCGCAGCCGAGGTCCTCGTGGACGAGCTGTCGGAAGATCACCGGCTCACTCTACGGGCGAGCGGCCGCGGAGTGAACTAGGAGCGCGACTCGGCGTGCACTTCGGGCTCGACCTCGGGCGCGCGCTCGCGGCCGGTGCGCTGGGGGGCCCGCTCGCGTGCCAGCTCGAGGGCCGCTCCCACGAAGTCACGGAACAGCGGCTGCGGGCGCAGTGGGCGCGACTTGAACTCGGGGTGGTACTGCGACGCCACGAAGAACGGGTGCTCCGGCAGCTCGATGACCTCCACGAGCCGGTCGTCCGGCGAGGTTCCGCTGAACACGAGGCCGGCCTGCTCGAGCCGCTTGCGCAGGTGGTTGTTGACCTCGTAGCGGTGGCGGTGGCGCTCGTAGATGACCGCGTCGCCGTAGATCTCGCGGGCGCGCGTGTCGTCGTGCAGCTTCACCGGGTCGGCGCCGAGCCGCATGGTGCCGCCCATGTCGCGGACCTCCTTCTGCTCGGGCAGGAGGTCGATCACCGGGTACGGCGTCTCGGGGTCGAACTCGGTCGAGTTGGCGCCCTCCATCCCGGCCACGTGACGCGCGAACTCCGCGACCGCGATCTGCATGCCGAGGCAGATGCCGAGGTAGGGCACGTCGTGCTCGCGCGCGTAGCGCGCCGCCTGGATCTTGCCCTCGATCCCGCGCACGCCGAAGCCGCCGGGGACCAGGATCCCGTCGCAGGTGGCGAGCTCCTGCTCGACCTCGCCGTCGGTGAGCCGCTCGCTGTCCACCCAGACGACCTCGACGTGACCGCCGTGATACGAGCCCGCGTGGTTGAGCGCCTCGATCACCGACAGGTAGGCGTCGGCCAGCTGGTTGTACTTCCCGACCAGCGCGATCCGAACCGGCTCGGTGGCCGACTCGACCCGCTCCACCAGCCCCTCCCAGTCGGACAGGTCCGGCGGGGGCAGCTCGATTCCGAAGTGCCTCAGCACCGCCTCGTCCACGCCCTCGTGCGCGAACTCGAGCGGCACCTTGTAGATCGAATCGACGTCGCGCGCGGACACCACCGAGCTGACCGGCAGGTTCGCGAACAGCGCGATCTTCTCGCGGATGTCCTTGCCGAGCTGCTCCTCGGAGCGGCACATGACCATGTCGGGCTGGATACCGATGCGGCGCAGCTCCTGGACCGAGTGCTGCGTGGGCTTCGTCTTCAGCTCGCCGGCGTGACCGAGGAACGGGACGAGCGTGAGGTGCACGAACATGCAGCGGTCGCGCCCGATCTCCGAGTGGAACTGGCGCAGCGCTTCGAGGAACGGCAGCGACTCGATGTCGCCCACCGTGCCGCCGATCTCCGTGATCACGATGTCCACGTCCGTGGTCTCGGCCACGAGCTTGATCCGGTTCTTGATCTCGTCGGTGATGTGCGGGATCACCTGGACCGTGCCGCCGAGATAGTCGCCGCGGCGCTCGCGCCTGATCACGGAGTTGTAGATCGCGCCCGCGGTGGCGTTCGAGGCGCGGCTCGTGTTCGTGTCGGTGAAGCGCTCGTAGTGCCCCAGGTCGAGGTCCGTCTCGGCGCCGTCCTCGGTGACGAACACCTCGCCGTGCTGGAACGGGCTCATCGTCCCGGGGTCCACGTTGATGTACGGGTCGAACTTCTGAATCGTCACGGACAGCCCGCGCGCGACCAGCAGCCGACCCAGAGAGGCGGCCGCGATGCCCTTCCCGAGTGCGGAGACGACGCCGCCGGTGACGAAGATGAAGCGGGTTTCCGGGCGGCTCTGTGGCATCAAGTCTCTGGGAAATCCAGTGTACTCATCGAGGCGGCGGACCACTCGCTCACGCCGCCGCCAACAACTCCTTCGCGTGCCTGCGTGCGGCCTTGTCCGACGCCTCCGCGCCGAGCATCCGGCACAGCTCCGCGACGACGCCGTCGCCCTCGAGCGCCTCCACCGTGGTGAGCGCGGTGTCCGTCTCGGCGGACTTCTCGATCCTGAAGTGGGCGCTCGCCAGAGCCGCGATCTGCGGCAGGTGCGTGATGCAGAGCACCTGGCGGGTGTCGCCGAGCGCGCGCAGCCGCTCGCCGACCGCCCGGGCGGTCTGCCCGCCCACGCCGGCGTCGACCTCGTCGAACACGAGCGTGCGCGACTCGCCCGCGCCCGCGACCGTCATCAGCGCGAGCATCACGCGCGAGAGCTCCCCGCCCGAGGCCGCATCTCGGATCGGCGCGGCCGGCACTCCGGGGTTGGGGCCGAGCATGAACTCGACCCGCTCGGCGCCGGTGGGGCCGATCTCGGCGTCGGACGGCTCGCCGCGCGCCTCCACCAGGACCTCGAAGGCGGCGTTCTCCATCGCAAGCGCGGCGAGCTCCTCGCGCACGCGCTCCGCGAGCCGAGGCGCCGCCTCGCGCCTGGCGGCGCCGACCCGCTCCGCCAGCGCATCGCGCTCGGCGCGAGCCTCCGCGAGCGCGGCCTCGGCGCGCTCTGTCTCGACCTCGGCGCGCTCCAGGAGCGCCCGCTCCCTGCGGCAGCGCTCCGCGTGCGCCAGCACGGCTTCCACGCTGCCGCCGTGCTTTCGCTCCAGCCGGTCGTAGAGCTCGAGGCGCTCCTCGACCACGTCGAGCCGCCCGGGCTCCGCCTCGAGCGAGTCGGCGTACCGGCGCAGCTCCGCACCGAGGTCCTCGGCCTCGATGCGCAGCGCGGCGAGCCGCTCGGCCAGGGCATCGAGCTCGGGGTCCGCGCCCGCCACGCCCTGGGCCAGGCTCTCGGTCCCGGCGAGCAGTGCGGCCACTCCGGGGTCGTCCCCGCTCGGCGCGATCGCCTCGGCCCCCGCCCCGGCGGCCGCCAGCAGGCCGTCCAGCTGCCGCAGCCGCGAGCGCTCCACCACGAGTGACGCCCTCTCCTCCTCGCTCGGATCGAGCTCCTCGATCTCCTCGATCTCGAACGCCAGCAGGTCGAGGTCCCGGTCGCGCGTGCCGGCGCGCTCGCGCAGCTCGGCGAGCGCCCGCTCCAGCTCGCGCATCCGGCCGTGGGCCGCGGCCAGTCCGGCGCGCAGCTCGAGCTGGCCGCGCCCGCAGAAGCCGTCCAGCAGCTCGAGCTGAGCGGAGGCGAGCGTCAGCCGCCGGTGCTCGTGCTGCCCGAAGAAGGCCACCAGCCGGCCACCCAGTGCCTGGAGGTCGGCCGCCGTGGCTGAGCGGCCCTGCACGAACGCGCGCGAGCGCCCCTCCGCGCTCACCCGCCGCGCGAGCACGATCTCGTCGAGCTCCTCGCCCACGCGCTCGCGAAGCTCGGCGAACTCGGCTTCCTCGAGCAGCCCCGGCGGGAGCTCGAACACCCCCTCGACATACGCCTCCGACGCGCCCGGCCTGACGACGCCCGAGCGCGGCTTACCACCCAGCAAAAGGTCGAGCGCGTGCGCCAGCACGGTCTTGCCCGCGCCCGTCTCCCCGGTGATTGCGGTGAGCCCGTCCCCCGGCCGCAGCTCCGCCCTCTCGATCAGGAGCAGGTTCTCTATACGCAGCTCGAGCAGCACCGCTCAGGTGTACCAGCGCCATCCGACGGAGCGGGCGTCGCGCGCGCGTCCCGTAACGCTCTAGTAGGCGAGGCGCCCGAACTTTTCGCGCAGGCGGTGGTAGAAGCTCGCGCCGGGCACCTGGGCCAGCAGCGCGCAGCGCGGCTGGAAGCGGATCGTCATCGACTCCTCGTGCGGGAGGACGCAGACGAGGCGCCCGTCCGTCGTCATCTCCACGTCCTCCCGGCGAGAGCGATTGGTCACGGACAGCACGTCGCCGGGAGCGACCACCAGCGCCCGCGCGGTGAGCGTGTGCGGGGCGATGAACGAGACGACGTAGCCCTCCACGCCCCAGGCCAGAACCGGCCCGCCATTCGCCAGGTTGTAGCCGGTGGACCCGGCGGGAGTGGCCACGACGAGGCCGTCGCAGCGCACCTCACCGAGCTCCTCGCCCTCGACCGAGTAGGCCAGCTCGGCGACCCGCCCGCTGTGGCGGCGGTGGAACGAGATGTCGTTCATGGCGAGCTCGTCGCCGTCCGTGGTCGCCGCCACCAGGCCGGGAAGCTCGAGCACGTCGAGCTCGCCGGCAAGAGCCATGCGCATGCCCGCGTCGACCTCGGAGGGCTCCACCGTCGCGAGGAAGCCGATCGTGCCGAAGTTGACCGCGAACACCGTCACGCGCCGGCCGGCGTACAGGCGCAGCGTTGACAGGATCGTGCCGTCACCGCCGAGCACCACGGCGAGATCGGTGTCGCCCTCCGGGTCGGCGCCGAGCGCGACGCCGTCCGCGGGCTCGAGGCCGTGCTTGTCCACCTCGCTCTGCGGAATGCGCACCTCCACCCCCGGCTCGCGCGCAAGCTCGATCACGCGCTGCAGCGCGTCGCCCGTCTGCTCCGGGTGCGCGTGGGTGAAGACGGTGAGGCTGCGGGGCGGGCGGCTCACGGCTCAGCCCTTCGCGCGGCGGCCTCGAGATCCTCCAGCGCGCCCTCACGGCCGGCCTCGGCGATCCAGACGAAGCTCTCGCGGTTCCCGGCCGGGCCCGGCAGGCCCGAGGCCGCGTAGCCGAGCACCGAGACGCCCAGCTCGGCCACCGCGTGCCGTCCCACCGCGGTGAGCGCCGAGCGCCGGTCGTCCGCCGAGCGCACCACGCCACCCTTGCCCACGCGCTCGCGTCCCACCTCGAACTGCGGCTTGACCATCGCGAGCAGGTCGAACCGGGGCGCGGCCGCGGCCACCACCGCGGGGAGCACCTTGGTGAGCGAGATGAACGAGACGTCCGCCACGATCAGGTCGGGCGCGTAGGGCAGCTCGTCGGGCCGGACCGACCGCGCGTTGCGACGCTCGATCACGGTCACGCGCTCGTCGTTTCGCAGCCGCCAGTGGAGCTCGCCATAGGCCACGTCCAGCGCGATCACGGACTCCGCTCGACGCTGGAGAAGGCAGTCGGTGAAGCCGCCGGTGGAGGCCCCCACGTCCAGGGCACGGCGACCGCTCGGGTCGATCCCGAAGGCGTCGAGCGCGTTGGCGAGCTTGATACCGCCGCGAGAGACGAAGGGCGGGGCATGCGCCACCGCGAGCTCCACCTCGTCGGTGACCATCTCGCCCGGCTTCTGCGCCTGCCGCCCGCCCACGCGAACGTCGCCGGCGATCACCGCGGCGGCGGCTCTGGAGCGCGATTCGAACAGGCCGCGCTCGGCGAGCAGGGTGTCGAGCCGCCGCTTTGCCACGGCCGGAGAGTACCCCCGGCCGAGTGTGACCTACCTCACACAGCTCGCTAGGGGTCGGCGTAGCCTCGATTGCGATGGGTTCTTCCCACGCACTCGCACATTCGCTGCGCCCCGCTCTGCTGACGGTGGCCGGCAGCGCCCTGATCGCGCTGCCCTTCCTGATGGGGCTCGGCGCCGCGCCGATCGTGGCCGGCGTGCTGGTCGGCACCCTGGCGATCGCGCTGGGCCTCGCGGGCACCGAGCCAGGCGCCCGGGGCACGCTCCCGCTCTCCGCCCAGGCCGTCTACGACCGCGGCCTGGCGGTCGGCCTGCTGCTGTCCGGCGGCATCTTCGGCGTCGCGGGGGAGCCCGAGGCGATGCTCCTCTTCGCGGGCGCCGGCCTCGCCACGCTGATCACGACCGCGGTCACGCGCTACAGCGCGCGGGCCGCTTGAAACTTCCTCCAAGAGAACACATACGCATCACTCCTCCCTCAGAAACGGCCCCGCTCTCCCGGCGGGGCCGTTTCTACTTCTGGGGCCCACCCACGGCCTTGAGCGCCTGCTCCACCGTGCGGTGCTCCTCCACACGGGCGATCTTCCCGTCCCGGACGAGCACGGCGTAGGTCTCGAACACGTCGATCTCGATCCCGCTGCCGTGGCCGTGCAGGCGCCCGCTCCACGGCGCGACGACCCAGTCGCCGCAGTCGATGAAGTCCTCGAAGCGGATCGCCGGGCCGAACCGATCCGTCCACGGATCGGCCAGGTGGGCCACGAAGCCGCGCAGCTCCGGGATGCCTTGATAGACGCGCGAATCGGGCTCGTCGTCGGCCGTCTTCCACTCGGCGCCGGCGTCGTAGGCGGCAAACGCGTCGTCGAAGTCCCCGCGCCCGAACGCCTCGAAGCTCGCGCGGACGATCTCCACGTTCCGCTGGGACACCCTTCTATTCTGCACCGATGTCCAGCCACCGGTACGAGACTCGCCTGAGCTGGAGCGGCTCCACCGGCCTCGGCTGGGAGGAGTACGACCGCGTGCACAGCGCCACGGCGCCGCCCGCGGAGCAGGAGATTCGCCTCACGACGGGCGAGTCGCACGGCGATCCGAGCATCCTCAACCCCGAGCAGCTGCTCGTGATGGCGGCCTCGTCCTGCCAGATGCTGTCCTTCCTGCACCTCGCGGCAAAGGCGCGCATCGACGTCGTGGCCTACGAGGACGAGGCCACCGGAGTGATGCCGCTCGACGACGAGCCGCTGCGGATCACCGAGATCACGCTGCGGCCGCGGATCACCGTGGCGGGCGATGCCAGCGAGGAGCGCGTGCGCAAGCTCGTGCATACGGCGCACGATCACTGCTTCATCGCGAACAGCCTGAACAGCGCGATGTCGATCGAGCCGACGGTCGAGCGGCGCTAGCCTCTCCGCGCATGGCCGCGCCCGACCTCCTCCTGAAGCTGCTCACGGCCCCCGGCCCGCCTGGGCACGAGAGCGAGCCCGCGCGCGTGTGGCGCGAGGCCGCCGGGGAGTTCGCCGACGACGTCTCCGTGGACCGGCTCGGCACGACCGTCGCGCGAGTGAATGGCCGCGGCGAGCATCCGCTGCTCGCCATCGTCGGACACATCGACGAGATAGGCCTGCTCGTGAGCCACGTGAGCGACAAGGGCTTCCTGCACGTGGTGCAGTCCGGCGGCTGGGACCCGCAGGTGCTCGTGGGCCAGCGCGTGCAGGTGTTCACGCGCGAGGGCATCCTGCCGGGCGTGGTGGGGCGCAAGCCGCCGCATCTCACCGACGCCGAGGAGCGCAAGAAGGCGATGCGGCTGAAGGATCTGCACGTGGACATCGGCGCCAAGGACGGCGAGGAGGCCCGCTCGCTGGTCTCGCCCGGCGACCAGGTGCTGCTGGCCGCCGAGCCGGTGGAGCTGCCGAACGAGCGGCTGGTCTCGCGCGCGCTCGACAACCGTCTCGGCGTGTACGTGTCCATCGAGGTGGCGAGGCGCGTGAAGGAGGCGGGCGGCGCTGGCGGGCCGGTGGCTGGGGTGGCCGCTGTTCAGGAGGAGATCGGCGCGCACGGAGCGCGCGTGATGGCGTTCGGGCTCGAGCCGGACCTCGCCGTGGTGGTGGACGTGACGCACGCCACCGACGCTCCCGGCGTGGACCCTGGGGAGATCGGCGACCACGGGCTCGGAAGCGGTCCGGTGATCACGCGCGGTGCAGTTGTGAGCCGGCCGCTCAACGACCTGCTCGACGAGGCCGCGCGGGCGGAGGGCATCGAGTGCGCCACCGAGGCGGCGGGCCGGCACACCGGGACCGATGCCGACGTGATCCACTTCAGCCGCAGCGGCGTGCCCACCGCCGTGGTGTCGATCCCGCTGCGCTACATGCACTCGCCCGTCGAGCTCGTACAGCTCGGCGACGTGGAGGCCGTGATCCGGCTGCTCACCGCGCTCGCTCTCCGGCTCGAGGCGGACAGCACTCTGGCCCGCTGGTAGCTCGCCTAGGCCAGCGAGGGTTCGAGCACGGCCTGCGCCACGCGCTCGGCCACGGCCGTGGGCGTGAGCCCGACCTCCTCGCGGAGCAGCGCGGGCTTGCCGTGGGTCACGTAGCGGTCGGGCAGGCCGAAGCGCAGCACCCGAGCGCTGCCAAGCAGGTCGCGGTCGGCGAGGTGCTCCAGCACGCCCGAGCCGAAGCCGCCGGCGAGGACGTTCTCCTCGACCGTCACGAGCACGTCGTGCTCAGCCGCCAGGCGCTCGACCAGCTCGGCGTCGAGCGGCTTGGCGAAGCGGGCATCCGCCACCGTGGCCTCGAGCCCGTGCTCCTCGGCCAGCCTATCGGCGGCGCCGAGCGCCACGCTCACGCCGTAGCCGTAGCCGAGCAGCGCCACGGTCTCGCCCTCGCGCAGCAGCTCGCCGCGGCCGATCTCGATCGTCTCGGGGCGCACCGGCAGCGCCACGCCCTCGGCCTCGCCGCGCGGGTAGCGCAGCGCCACCGGGCCGTCGTCGTAGAGCAGAGCGGTGCGCAGCATGTTCACGAGCGCGGCCTCGTCGCGTGGCGCCATCTGCACCATGTGCGGCAGGCAGCGCAGGTACGAGATGTCGAACGCACCGTGGTGGGTGGGCCCGTCGTCGCCCACGAGCCCCGCGCGATCCATCGCGAACACCACGTTCAGCTTCTGGAGGCAGACGTCGTGGACGATCTGGTCGTAGCCGCGCTGGAGGAAGGTCGAGTAGATCGCGGCCACAGGCTTGGCTCCCTCGAGCGCGAGGCCGGCGGCGAACAGCACGGCGTGCTGCTCTGCGATGCCCACGTCGTAGTAGCGCTCGGGCATCGCCTTCTGGAGCAGGTTGAGGCCGGTACCTGAGTTCATCGCGGCCGTGATGCCCATCACCCGCTGGTCGCGCCGGCACTCCTCCACGAGCGCCTCGCCGAAGACGGTCGTGTACTGAGGGGGCGCGGGCTCCGCTCGCTTCGCCAGCGGGGCCGGCTTCTTCTTCGGCGCCGCGGTGCCGTTCACGACCGAGCCTGGCTTCGCGGCGTGCCACTTCTCCATGCCCTCGAGCCCGCCCTCCTCGGCGGGCACGAAGCCCTTGCCCTTCACGGTCTTGCAGTGCACCACCACGGGGCGCTCGGCCTCGAGCGCCTCGCCGATCGCCTGGCGCAGCGCCTTCACGTCGTGGCCGTCGATCACGCCCACGTAGGCAAGGTCGAGCTCCTCGAAGAAGAGCCCCGGGGCCCAGTACGCCTTCAGCGACTCCTTCAGGATCGGCCCGAGCCGCTCGATCTTGCTGCCGATGCCGGCCGGCAGCTTGGTGAGCGTCTCCTCCGCGTCCTCGCGCGCGTGGTACAGCTTCGGGTTCAGGCGCATGCGATTGAAGAGCCGCGACAGTGCGCCGACGTTCGGGGCGATCGACATGCCGTTGTCGTTCACCACGATCACGATCGGCATGTCCATGCCGCCGGCGTTCAGCAGTGCCTCGAAGGAGACGCCGCCGGTGAGCGCGCCGTCGCCGATCACGGCCACGACCTTGCCGTCGGGCGCCACGCCGCGGCGCATGGCCTCCTTGATGCCGACCGCGTAGGACACGCTGGTCGACGCGTGACCCGCGCCCATGATGTCGTGCTCGGACTCGTGGATGGCGCAGAAGGGCGCGAGCCCCTCGTACTTGCGGATCGTGTGGAGCTCGCCGCGGCGGCCGGTGAGCACCTTGTGCGGATAGGCCTGGTGGCCCACGTCCCATAGGACCTTGTCCCGCGGGGACTCGAGCAGGGAGTGGATCGCCACCGCGATCTCGCACGCCCCGAGGTTGGCGCCGAAGTGGCCACCGATCTCGCCGATCGTCTCGATGATCAGCTCGCGGACCTCCTGCGCCACCTGGGTGAGCTGCTCGTCGTCGAGGCCCTTCAGGTCGGCCGGGCTGTCGATGTTGTCGAGGAGCTTGGTCATGTGGTCCGCGTGAGGATGTAGTCGGCGATCTGTGTGAGCCGGCCGGTGGCGCCCTCCGCTTCGGCGAGCGCCGCTCTGGCTGAGGCGTGCGTCTCCTTCGCAAGCTCACGTGCCCGGTCGAGGCCGAACACACTCACATAGGTCGCCTTTCCATGGCGCTCATCGGAGCCCCGCGGCTTCCCGAGCTCTGCCTCGTCGCCCGTCACATCGAGGATGTCGTCGACGATCTGGAAGACCACGCCAAGCTCGGCCGCGAAGCGCCGGAACGGGATTGTGGCAGGTCCGTCGAGACCCTCGAGCGCAAGCACGCAGCCCACCGACGCCGCGATCAGCGCGCCGGTCTTCAGCTCGTGCAAACGGCGGAGGTCCGTCGCGTCGCTGCCGGACACGTCGAGGAACTGCCCGCCCACCATCCCGTGCGTGCCGGCGGCGGTTACGAGCTCGCGGACGGCGGCCAGCACGTGCGCCGGCTCGCCGCTCTGCTCGGCGAGGACGAGGCGGAGCGCCTCGGCGAAGAGGCCGTCGCCGGCGAGGATCGCCACGTCCTCGCCGAAGGCCACGTGACAGGTGGGCTGGCCGCGGCGCAGCTCGTCGTCGTCCATCGCGGGGAGGTCGTCGTGGATGAGCGAGTAGGTGTGGATCATCTCGATGGCCGCGGCGAGCGGAAGCACCTCGTCGGTGGGCCGGCCGACCGCCTCGGCGGTGGCGAGGGCCAGGACCGGGCGGATGCGCTTGCCGCCGGCGAGCAGCGAGTAGCGCATCGCCTCCTCGAGCCGGGCGGTACCGGGCTCGGCCGCGAAGCGCAGGCCCTCGAGGTAGTCGTCGACCTTCTGCTGTAGCTCTACGGGGTAGGCCGCCGCCTCGACCGAGGTCAAAGCAGGCGCTCCTGGCCCTCCGACTCGCTCGCGCCCCGTGCCCGTGAGTCGATCTCGGCGCCGAGGCGGGTCGCGATCTCGGCGCAGCGCTCGACGAGGTCGGCCGCCTCGTCCGCGTCGACGGCCTCGGCGCGCAGCTTGTCCGCGACCGACTCGAGCTCCTCGGCGAGCGCGCTGAGCGACTCCGGGCGGTTCACTCCGGCTGCTCCCGCTGCACGGCGCCGAGCACTCCGTTCACGAAGCCCGGGGCGTCCGCCGAGCAGAGCTCCTTGGCGGCCTCGACTGCCTCGTCGATCGCGACCTCCGTCGGGACGTCCGGCCGGTTGCGCATCTCGTGGACCGCCACGCGCAGGATGTTGCGCTCGAGAGGCGCGATCCTGTCGAGCGTCCAGCCGGTGGCATGGCGGGCGATCGATTGGTCGAGCTCGCCACGCTCGCTCTCGACTCCCTCCACGAGCTCGCGCGTGAACGCGGTCGCGTCCCGCTCCACGAGGTCGGGCGCCGGCCGGCCGGTCACGTCGGCCTGGTACAGGGCCACCACGGCGGCCCTTCGCTGGTCGGTGCGCCTGGCCACGACCCGTTCACGCGCGCGAGACGTACTCGCCGGAGCGGGTGTCCACGCGGATCCGGTCGCCCACGTTCACGAACAGCGGCACGCGCACGATCACGCCCGATTCGAGCGTGGCCGGTTTGTCGCCGCCGCCGCTCGCGGTGTCGCCACGGAGGCCAGGCTCGGTCTCGGCAACGCCCAGCTCGACCGCGCTCGGCACCTGCACGTCGGTGGGCGCCTCGTCCACGTAGAGCACCTCGACCTCCTGGTTGGGAAGCACCCACTTGAGCGACTCGGCCACGGCGTCCTCCGGCACGGCCATCTGCTCGTATGTCTGCGTGTCCATGAAGTGAGCCTCGCTGCCGTCCGCGTAGAGGAACGTCATCTTGCGCGACTCGGTCCTCACCGGCCGGAACTTCTCGCCCGCCCGGAACGTCTTGTCGATAACGGCACCGTCGCCCACCCGCTTCAGCTTCGTGCGGACGAAAGCGCCGCCCTTGCCGGGCTTCACGTGCTGGAACTCGACGATGCGGAAGACCGTGCCGTCCACCTCGATGTGAGTGCCGTTCTTGAACTGGTTGGTGCTGATCATGCGCGGAGGAAGGTTAGCCGCGGTTGTCGCGTGAGGGGGGAGCTCGGTCGTCGGCACCGGTACCGGGCACTTCATCGAGACGGGCGGCCCGTTCGAGCTCACCGTGAACGCCCGCGGCGAGGGTCCGCTTGCGCAGGGCCACGTGCGCGGGTCGGGCGATTACGTGGGCGCGTTCCAGGTCGAGGGCCCTGGCGCGCCGCCGCACAACGGCGGCGTCCAGGTCTACATCGAGGACAACGGCAAGCCGCAGAACGGCCAGCCGGTCGACCGCGTGGCCACCGAGCCCCCACAGGAGCCCGAGCTCTTCGATGCCGCCGCCGGCGTCTGCACCGACCCCACGCTCAACCCGGCGTGGAACCGCATCGAGACCGGCGACTACACGGTCCGCGACGCGGGCTGAGCCAGCAGTCGCCGCAGATCGGCCTCCACGAGCTCTGGCTCCTCGTGTAGCTGCCGCCAGGTGATCCGGATCACGAGCCAGCCCGCCGCCTGGAGCTTGCGGTCGCGAGCGCGGTCGGCCTCGAAGGCGTGTGCCGGCGAGTGCGTGGCGTGGCCGTCCAGCTCGACGATGAGCCGCTGCCCCGGCCAGACGCAATCGACCTCGTAGCCCTCGACCCGCTGGTTGGTTTTGGGGAGTGGAAGACCGGCTTTGAGGAGGAAGGCCTGGAAGCGCTCCTCGAGTTCGCTGCGGATGACCCTCGCCCCGATGCTCGCCTCGCTCAGCAGCATTCGGATCGCGCGCACGCCAGCGCGCCGCGGGTAGCGCTCCGCTAGGTCGTTGAGCGAGAGCGGATCGGTGAGGCGGAGCTGCTCGGCCTGGCGCAGTGCGCTGCGCAGGTGGTCGGGACGAACTACAGCACTGAGGTCGAGCAGCGTCCTCGGAACCGTTGTGGTTGGTATTCCTCGGTGCGTAGTTCGCTCGTCGGGCCGGAGCGTTCCGCGATGGACGATCACCTGTCTCCTCACGCGGTGGGCCGTGCGAGTCGTGATCTCGATCCGGCTGCTCTCTCGAATGCCCCACAGCGCGGCGGCCGCAAAGTGGCTCAGCACGGCATCGTGCCCGCAAGCGAGCACGGCCGCCATCCAGTGGCCGTCCCTGCTCAGCAAGCGGTGCCCGATCGTGTAGACGCCGCGGTGCACCGGGCGCAGCCGCGCGAGTTCGATTCGGTGCGTAATCGAGCCGCGATTGAGGCCAAGCTCTAAGAGCTGGGCCCGGGTCACCACCCCGTGCTGGCGCTCCGCGAGGTCACCGATCGCCCGATCCAGCCGACTCTCTCCACGTTGTGCATACATGTCATGCACAAGTGATCAAGCGTGGGGTTTCGCCCCCGGGGCTAGCTCACGTCCGCCGGGAGGCGGTTTTCTTCGCTGAGCTTCTCCAGGTGGGCCGCCAGCGTCAGCGCTGCCGCGGCTCGTAGGTCGGGTGGGGCGTCGGGCCATGCGGCGTCGAGGAGCTCGTCTCGGGTGCGTAGGCCGGAGTCGAGTGCCTCGATCAGGCGGCGTTCGCGGTCGAGCCGGTGGGCTATGTACTCGTCGAGCTTCGCGGCGGGGTCGCGGACGTAGGGGCCGTGGCCTGGGCAGAGCACGTCGAGGTCGAGCGAGCGCAGGCGGCGCAGCGAGTCGAGGTAGGCGGACAGGGAGCCCTCGCCGGGGGCGATGAACACGCTGCCTGCTCCGAGCACGGTGTCGCCCGTGAAGCACGCACGCCCGAAGAGAAGGCACACGCTGTCGGCTGAGTGTCCCGGCGTAGCGAGCGCCTGGAACGGACCGACCTCATCGCCCTCGTCCGGCAGCACGACGGGCGCATCGAACAACTCCGCCGCCTCGGAGTGGTCGGAATGAGAATGCGTAAGGACGACCCCCTCAATGCCGCCGTCAACGGCGCGCCGCACCGCATCGACGTGAGAAGGGATCGCCGGCCCCGGATCGACGACCCAACCCTGGACGACATAGCTGTTCGTCCCGTCCAGGGTTAGAGGCGATGGGTTGGGGGCGCGGACGCGCGTGACATCGGTGAGAACCGGCACCCCCGGGTTTCTAGCGCAGTATTCTGGCGCCAGGTTGGGCTCGCACTTGATTTCGGGAGATCGGTCCCGCGGTCTCCGCATGCTTCCCGCAGCACTCGGGGCCATTGCCGTGGTGACCGTGATCGACCTCGCCGTCGGCTCGTCGGTGATGCTCGTGCAGCTCCTGGTGGCCGGGCCGCTGATCGCGGCCACCGGCGCGAGTGCGCGCAACACCGCCGGCGTGGCCGTGGTGGCCCTCGCGCTCGCGCTCGTGCTCGGGTTCCGCTCCGACGACTTCGGCAGCAGCGAGCATCTCGTGGGCGTGGGCGTCGTCGCGGTCGGCGGTCTGCTCGCGGTGGTCATCGCGACCCTCCGCGCCCAGCGCGAGCGGGACGCGGCGCGCCTCCAGGTCCAGTACGGCGTAGCGCGCACGCTTGCCGACGCCGAGAGCTTCGAGGACGGCGCGCCGCGGCTGCTCGAGGCCATCGCGCCGCCGCTCGGGCGCGAGGTGGCGCAGTTCTGGTCGATCGGCGAGGACGAGCGCCTGCACTGCGTCGCCCAATGGCACGCCGACGGGATCGAGGTAGCCGAGTTCGAGCGCGTGAGCCGCGAAATGGCGTTCGAGCGCGGTCATGGCCTGCCGGGCGAGGTCTGGGAGGGCGGTCGCCCGGCCTGGCTCGGCGATGCGGTGGCCAGGGGCGCCTTCCTGCGCCTGGACGAGGCGCGAGCCGGTGGCCTCTACGGCGGCATGGCCTTCCCGGTGAACAACGGGGACGAGTGCCTTGGCGTGATCGAGCTGTTCTCGCGCGAGATCCGCGAGCGGGATCCGGAGCTCTACAGGCTCACCGAGGCGCTCGGGAACCAGATTGGCGAGTTCCTCGAGGCGCTGCGGGCGGAGCAGGCGGTGCGCGTGAGCGAGGCGCGCAAGCGCGCGGTCCTCGACTCGTCGCTCGACGCCGTCATCACGATCGACCACCAGGGCCGCGTGGTCGAGTTCAACCGCGCGGCGGAGCGCCTCTTCGGCTACGCCGAGGACGCCGCCGTCGGCGTGGAGCTCGCCGAGCTCGTGATCCCGCCCGGCCTGCGCGCCCGCCACCGCGAGGGACTGCGGCGCTACCTGGAGACCGGCGAGAGCAGCATCGTCGGCCAGCGCGTGGAGCTCACGGGCATGCGGGCCGACGGGGAGGAGTTCCCGATCGAGCTGGCCGTGAACCGCATCGAAGAGGCGGACCCTCCGATGTTCACCGGGATGATCCGAGACATCACCACCCGCCTCCAGGCCGAGCAGGAGCGCGAGGAGGCGCGTGACCAGCTCGAGGCGATCCTCCAGGGCGTGGCCGACGCGGTTACCGCCCAGGGACCGGACGGGCGCCTGCTGTTCGCCAACGACGCCGCGGTGCGGACGCTCGGTTTCGGCTCCACCGAGGAGCTGCTGAGCGCTCCGATCAGCACGATTCTCGACCGCTTCGACATCCTCGACGAGGACCGCCGGCCGTTCCCCCTGGAGGCCCTCCCAGGCCGACGTGCGCTCGCGGGCGAGGACGCCCCGGAGGCGGTGGTGCGCTTCCGCGTCCGTGGGACCGGTGAGGAGAGCTGGGCGGCGGTGAAGGCCACGCCGATCCGCGACCACGACGGCCACGTGACCATGGCGATCAACGTGATCGAGGACATCACCGCCCACAAGCGCGCGGAGCTCGGGCAGCGCTTCCTCGCGCGCAGCGCGGAGGTGCTCGCCTCCTCGCTGAACCCGGACGAGCTGCTGGTGGAGGTGGCCAACCTCGCGGTGCCCGAGGTGGCCGACTGGGTCGCCGTGGACCTCGCCACCGAGAGCGGCGGGCTCGACCGCAAGGCGCTGGCGCATGCCGATCCCGACGTGCGCGAGTGGGCGCTCGAGATGAGCCAGCGCTACCCGCCGCCCCCAGACGCGCCGGCCGGCGTCTACGAGGTGATCAGGACGGGCCAGCCCGAGCTCTATCCCGAGATCCCCGACGAGCTGCTGCGCGAGGGCGCCCAGGACGAGGAGCACTACCGGATCCTGACCGAGTTCGGCATGCGCTCGGCGATCATCGTGCCGATGACCACGCGCGGGCGCACGATCGGGGCGCTCACCTTCGTGAGCGGCAACTCCGGGCGCCGCTTCGACGAGCAGGACGTCGAGCTCGCCCAGGAGCTTGCGCGCCGCTGCGCCACCGCGATCGACAACGCGCGGCTCTATACCGAGCGCTCGTACATCGCCCGCACGCTTCAGGAGAGCCTGCTGCCGATCGAGCTGCCGGACATCCCCGGCGTCGAGGCCGCCGCGCGCTTCCGGCCCACCGGCGAGGGCAACGAGGTGGGCGGCGACTTCTACGACATGTTCGAGACCGGCAACCGCGGCTGGGCCGTGGTGATGGGCGACGTATGCGGCAAGGGCCCCGACGCCGCCGCCGTGACCGCCCTGGCCCGCTACACGCTGCGGGCCGCGGCCATGCGCGAACGCCTGCCCAGCCGCAGCCTCGCGGTGCTGAACGAGGCCCTGCTGCGGCAGCGCAGCGACCGGCGTTTCTGCACCGTCGCCTACGCCTACATCGAGAGGCTGGACGGCGGGGCGCGCGTCGGGGTGGCCTGCGGTGGGCACCCGCTCCCCCTCCTGCTGCGGGCGGACGGCAGTGTGGAGGCGGTCGGCGCGCCCGGCACGCTGCTGGGCGTGGTCCCGGACCCGGAC
>DASUQG010000135.1:0-2610 GCA_036280695.1 Thermoleophilaceae bacterium | reverse complement strand
GGTGGCGCTTCTTACTGCGCGCATCAACGAGCTCACCGAGCATTTGCGCACGCACAGGAAGGACCATCACTCGCGGCGCGGCCTGCTGATGCTGGTGGGCAAGCGGCGCCGGCTGCTGCGCTACCTCCAGGGCTCGGACATTGATCGCTACCGGTCGCTCATCCAGGAGCTCGGCCTCCGCCGATGATCGAGCCGGGCTCTCCGGCGCCGGACTTCACGCTTCCCGATCAGGACGGTAACAAGGTCTCGCTCGCGGATTTCCGCGGGCGGACGGTGGTGCTGGTGTTCTACCCGGCCGACTTCAGCCGCGTCTGCACCGATCAGCTCAGCGTCTACCAGGAGGTCCTTCCTCAGTTCGAGGAGCAGGGCGCGGCGCTGCTCGGGATCTCGGTCGACGGGGCGTTCTGCCACAAGGCCTTCCGGGAGCACCTGAACACGACCATTCCGCTGCTCGCCGACTTCCACCCGAAGGGCGAGGTCGCGAAGGCCTACGGCGTCTGGTCAGAGGAGTACGGCGTGGCCAGCCGCTCGCTGGTGATGGTGGGCCCCGACGGGGTGGTCCAGTGGTCCTACTCCTCGCCGCCGCTCGAGGTGCCGGGGGCGAACCTCATCTTTGACGCGCTGGAGCAGCGCACCCCCGCCTGACCCGGCGGACGACGACCACGTCCGGGGCAGCGGCCCGGTGGTCATCGAGTACGCCGATCTCGAGTGCCCCTACTGCGCGAAGGCGCACCTGATCCTCAAGGAGCTGCCGGTCACCCGCGTGTTCCGCCATTTCCCGGTCGTGTCGAAACACCCGCGGGCGCGCGTGCTGGCCGCGGCCGCCGAGGCGGCAGGCCTGCAGGGCAGGTTCTGGGAGATGCACGACTCGCTGCTAGAGGACCAGGGCCACCTCGACGATCCCCACCTGTGGGAGCGCGCAGTACGAATGGGTCTCGACATTGACCAATTCGAGGCAGATCGGCGCTCCGCGGCCGTGGCGGAGCGGGTCGAGCGCGACTTCCACAGCGGCATCCGCGCGGGAGTGGCAACCACGCCAACCCAGTTCCTGAGCGGAAAAGCGCATCCGGGCGTGCCGAATGCAAGTTTCATCGAAGCCTTGCGTTAGAGCGCCTAGGGCCCTGGGCAAAGCTATGCCCACACTTAAGGCGCGGAGGTAGCCGACATGAAGGTTGGGGGAATCGGACTCGCAGCGGTCGTACTCGTCCTGATGCTGGCGGGGCCGGCATCGGCGGCGGGACTGCTGTCGCAGCCAGTCGTCGTGACAAGCGCGGTCGACAAGTCGTGCACGAGCGGCGAGCGGAGCGGCGCGGGAGTCGCCCGGAAGAGCTTCACGATGCCGACCGCGGGCTGGATCACGGCCGGCCTGACGGCCGCGAGCGGCGACTGGGATCTCGCGATCATCGACAAGGCCGACAACCGCGTCGTCGCCGGGTCCGCCTACGCGGGCGCAGACGAGCTGGCGTCGGGCCTCGCCGTCCAGGGCAGCGACCTCGTGATCCAGGCGTGCCGGCTAAGCGGGGGGAGCTCCACCGCGACGCTGAGCATCGGCACCACACCGGTCGACACGAGCACTCCGGTCACAAAGAGCCAGCTCGTGCGAGTGGCGACGGCCAACCTCGAGCGCAAGAACCAGCTCGCGGACCTCGGCCTCGACCTGACCGAGCACGGTGGCCCCGGATTCGTCGAGGCGGTGCTCTACGGAGGCGCCGACGCCCAGAAGCTCGTCGACAACAACTTCTCCTACACGGTCGAGGTGCCGGACATGGCGGCGCAGGCGAGGCGGGACCGGGCGGCCGACGCCCAGTTCGCCGCGGCCAACGCCGCGTCCGATCTCCCGAGTGGCCGCACGAGCTACCGGCGCCTCTTCGACTACAGCGAGGACATGAAGGCGCTGGTCGAGGCGAACCCGGGCCTGGTCAGGCCGATCACCCTCAACAACAAGACCTACGAGGGACGTCCGGTCGAGGGCATCGAGATCGCGGCGAACGTAAATGCGCGCGATGGGCGCCCCGTGTTCACGCAGCTGGGCGTGCACCACGCGCGCGAGTGGCCCTCGGGCGAGCACGCGATCGAGTGGGCGCACGAGCTCGTCAACGGCTACCGGAACGGCGACGCGCGCGTCCAGAACCTGGTCAGCAGCACGAGGACGATCGTCATCCCGATCGTGAACCCGGATGGCTTCAACACGAGCCGTGAGGCGGGCGAGCTGCTCGGCCACGGAGCCGGCCATGACACGGACTACATCGAGGACGGCGAGGTGACCGATGCGGAGTTCCTCCTCGCAGGTCACTCGAGCCCGAACGAATACCGGCGCAAGAACTGCCGGTTCCCGGCGGGCCCGGCCGCCGGTAGCTGCGCCGGAATCGACACCGGTCTGTTCGGACACGGAGTCGACCCGAACCGCAACTACGGCGCGTTCTGGGGCGGCGGCGGCTCGAGCGGCATCTTCCTCGAGCAGGATTACCGCGGCCCGGAGCCGTTCTCGGAGCCGGAGAGCCGGAACATCCGTGAGCTGATCTCGGGACGCCAGGTCACGACGCTGATCACGAACCACACGTTCTCGAACCTGGTGCTGCGCCCGCCCGGCGCGGCCGCGCAGGGCACGAC
>DASUQG010000134.1:0-2401 GCA_036280695.1 Thermoleophilaceae bacterium | reverse complement strand
GCCTCGCGCGCTACTGGCGCAAGCTCGGCAACGACCGCCACCCCTGACCGTGCTGCGCCGGCGTGGCTGAGGTCGGCCCGACGTCGTGCCCTCCCGGAGCAGCGCGCGCAGGCTTGCGCTCGAGCGCTCCGGGAGGACCCGCCGCGGCCTGCCATCGGACCTTCGGGCAGCTGCCCGTCACGTACGCCACCCTCGGTGTGTAGCCCCGGTACCCCAGTTGGTCAGACTCGCTCCACGCCCACCGGCCGCACTTACGCCACCAATCGAACGCGATGCTGGTCCTTCGCGCGCGAGCAGCGATCGTTGAGCCGGTCCCGCCGACCGCGCCGGGGGTGGCCGGTGCGGATGCTCGGGACCGAAGGGCGAAGATCGCGACCCCTTCAAGGAGCAGATGGCCCGGGCGCCTGCCGGTAGCTGCCCCTGGGAGTGGCTGCGGATCTACCTCTGCAACCCGATCGCCTCGATCCTCACGGAGATGCGCCACGTCATGATGGACCCGCACGCGGCCGGCGCGGCGGAGGCGATCGGTGGGGCCGGATCGGTTGCCGATCCCGCTCGGCATCATCGCGTTCGTCTTGCCCTGAGCTGCTTCGTCATCCATCGCGAGGCGCCGCGGGTCGCGAAAACATGTAGGGCGATGGCCACTACCGACGAGATCGAGAACACAGAGCGGGCCGAGCTCGAGGCGCTGCGGGCGCGCGTCGCGGCGCTCGAGGCCGAGCGGGCGGAGGAGATCGCGCGCGCCCACGCGACCGTCGCGGCCGCGCAGGAGCGCCTGTACTGGGTCGACCGCCTGCAGCTCGACCTCGAGCGCTGGCTCGGATCGCCGGCGGTCTCGGCGCTGCTGTCGGCCGTGCCCTGCGGCAGCGCACGTGGCCCGCGCGGTTGTTCCTGCGCCGTGTGCGCGGCTGGGTGCGCAGCGCGCTGCGCTGACCGGCGGCTACCCTCGCCGCTTCCTCCATGTCGCGTACCAGCACCCAAGCGATGACAGCCCCCAGGCTCGCGGACACCGACGGCCGGGTGACGGTCTCGTTTCTCATCCCGGCGTACAACGAGGCGGCCACGATCGCCGAGGTGCTCGCACGGCTCGACGCGCTGGGCCTCCACCGGCAGATCGTCGTCGTCGACGACGGCTCCCGCGACGACACGGCGGCGATCGCCGAACGCTACGCGGCCGAAAGCGACGGGATCGTGGTCCTGCGCAAGCCCAACGGCGGCAAGGGCTCGGCGCTTCGCCACGGGATACCGCACCTGACGGGGGAGATAGTCGTCATCCAGGACGCCGACATGGAGTACGACCCGGCCGACGTGCCGCGGCTCATCGAGCCGATCCTTCGCGGCAAGGCGGACGTCGTCTACGGCTCCCGGCTTACCGGCGGCCGGCCGCAGCGGGCCTACCTGTTCTGGCACTACGCCGGCAACCGGTTCCTGTCTCTGCTGACTGGCATCCTGTTCAACACGACGCTCACCGACATGGAGACCGGCTACAAGGCGTTCCGCACGGAGATTCTCAAGTCCCTGCGGCTCACGGAGGAGAGGTTCGGCATCGAGCCGGAGATCACGGGCGAGATCTGCAAGCGCGCGCTGCGCGTGTACGAGATGCCGATCTCCTACTTCGGGCGCACCTACGCCGAGGGCAAGAACGTCAGCTGGCGCGACGGCTTCCGCGCGGTCTACGTGCTCTTCCGGACGCGCTTGCGGCCGTAGTCATGGCGGATGAGGAGGCGCTATGGGACCTGCGGCACCTCGCCCAGGCGCGCGGGCTCTGCGACTGGATGTTCGAGCAGTTCTCCGCGTACGCGCGCGGGCGCACGGTGGAGGTCGGTGCGGGGATCGGGACGTTCTCCGAGCGCCTGCTCGCCCACGGCGTCCGCGAGCTCATGCTGCTCGAACCCGAGGCCGTCTGCGTCGCCCGGCTGCGTGACCGGTTCGGCTCGGACCCGCGCGTCACGGTGGTCGACGAGCTGCTGCCCGAGGCGCCGTCGCTGCTGGCGTGGGAGGGCACTGTCGACTTCGTCCTGTGCCAGAACGTCCTCGAGCACATCGCCGAGGAGTCCGGCGCGGTGAAGGCGATGGCCGACGCGCTGGCCCCGGGCGGCGTCGTCACGCTCCTGGTTCCCGCCCATCCGCGCCTGTACGGCCGGCTCGATGAGCGCTACGGGCACGAACGCCGCTACACGCGCAAGCGCCTGGCGCGGGTCATCGACCGCACAGGGCTCGAGCTGGTCGACCTGTACTCCTTCAACGCCCTGGGCATCGCCGGGTGGCTGGCGAAGTCGTTCGCTGGGAAGCCGTCGGTGAGCCGGGGGTCGCTGCGCGCCTACGAGCGGATGCTCCCGTACTGGCGGGCGGTCGAGGACCGGCGCTCGTTGCCCGTCGGGCTGAGCCTCGTCGCACACGC
>DASUQG010000133.1:0-3876 GCA_036280695.1 Thermoleophilaceae bacterium | reverse complement strand
CTCGCGCATGATCTCGCGGGCGCGCGGGCCCCAGAGCCCGAGCGTCGTCCAGCTCGAGGTCAGGTCGAAGATGTGGGCCGTGCCGTCCTCGGGCAGGTGGTCGCGGTACCACTTCAGGTCGGCCATCCCGTGGGCGCCGCCCGTGACCACGCGGAAGTGCTCGTCGCCGAGCCGCATCACGGTGAGGTCCGAGCGGAAGCCGCCGCGTGGGGTGAGCACTGGCGTGTAGACGACCTTGCCGAGCTTCACGTCCATCTGGCGCATCGAGACCTTCTGCACGCACTCGAGCGCGCCCGGGCCGACGATGTCGAAGACGCAGAACGCCGTCAGGTCGAACATGGCAGCGCGGTCGCGCATCGCGAGGTGCTCGGCGTTGATGATCGGCGACCACCAGCGCGAGTCCCACTCGGCCTCGCGTTCGCCCACCTGGTCGGCGAACTCCTCCAGCAGCGGCGCGTTCGACTCGTACCAGTGCGGGCGCTCCCAGCCGGCGGCCTCGTAGAAGACCGCGCCGAGCGCGGCCTCCCGCTCGTAGTACGGCGACAGACGCACCCGGCGCGCCGACTCCCACTGCTCGCCCGGGTGCACGATGCCGTAGGTCTTGTTGAAGCCCTCGGCGGCGCGGCTGCGCACGTGCTCGGCGGTCTTCTGGTGCTCGTAGAAGCGCGCGACGTCGGACGCCTGGAGATCGATCTCCGGCTCGCCCTCGACCATCCACTCCGCGACGGCGCGGCCCACGCCCGGGCCCTCCTTGACCCAAACGGCCGCGGCCGACCAGAGCCCGCGCACCTCCGAGGTCTCGCCGAGGATCGGCAGCCCGTCCGGGGTGAGCGAGAGCAGGCCGTTGATGGCGTACTTGATGCCCACGGACTCGTCGCCGAGGATCTCCGGCACCAGCTCGAGCGCGTGCTCCATCTGCTGCACGAAGTCGTCCTGCGTGAAGGGCAGCTCGGTCGGGGTGAGCGCCGACTCCTCGATCGAGGGGATCTCGTCCGGCTCGTGCAGGATCGGCCGGTGGGCGTATGAGCCCACCTCGAGGCCGCTGCCGTCCTGACGCTCGTACATGTTCGTGTCCATGTCGCGCACGATCGGGAACTCGATCGCGCTCTTCGAGGTCTCGAAGCGCGGCACCGGGCCCACGTCGATCATCTGGTGGACCGCGGGAGTGAGCGGGATCGACGCGCCGGCCATCTTCGCGAGCCGCGGGCTCCACACACCGCAGGCGATCACCACGTACTCGGCCTCGACGTCACCGCGGTCGGTCCGCACGCGCTTCACGCGCCCGCCCTCGGTGTCGATGCCGAGCACCTCGGTGTTGGCGGAGACCGTCAGCGCGCCCGCATTCTGGGCCTCCTCGCGCATGAGCGTGCCCGCGCGCAGCGAGTCCACCACGCCCACGCCCTTCGAGTAGAAGCCGCCCACGATCACGCTGTCGTCCACGTAGGGGACGAGCTCCTTGACCTCCTCCGGGGTCACGAGCGCGACGTCGTCGATGCCCCAGGACTTCGCCGACGCCATGCGGCGGCGCAGCTCCTCCATCCGCTCCTCCGTGCGCGCCACCTCGATCCCGCCGCAGACGGTCAGCACGCCGAGCTCCTCGTACTGGCGCAGGCTGTCGGCGGTGAGGTCCGTCATCTCGCGCGAGTGGTCGACGGGGAAGATGAAGTTGGACGCGTGGCCTGTCGAGCCGCCCGGGTTCGGCAGCGGGCCCTTGTCGATCAGGACGAGGTCCTTCCAGCCGAGGCGTGCGAGGTGGCCGACGAGGCAGTTGCCGACTATTCCGGCGCCGATCACGACTGCACGCGCCGTCGCCGGAAGGGAACTTGCTGCTCCGGACTCGTCTGCCACAGGTATCACCTCGGGGTCGCGGCTGGCCAGGAAACTGATATATCACACGGATGCACTCGTCGCGCGAGCTCACCAGCTCGTCCTTCGAGATCGAGGTCGGCGGCGTCACGGCCCCACTCGAGGAGCTGTTCGAGGGGTTCGACGAGCTGGACCGGCTCGGCGTGGTGTTGAGCCAGCCCTGCGGGGCGATCGGCGCGAGCACGCTCATCACGTCGACGATCACGGCCTTCTACGACATCCAGCGCGCCCGCGGGCCGGACTTCTTCGTCTACCCGGACTACTACCTGTTCCACGTCGGGCGGCCGCTCGGGGACCACGCGCGGCTCGACGTCTGGCCGCGCCACAAGGAGGTGGTGGTGCCGGCCGACGGCGACCGCCTGCTCGAGGCGATCAACGATCGCGCCGTGACGCGGCTCGTTGTCGAAGACGGCCCTGCCGGCGAGCCGCCGTCCGACGCGGGTGCGCGGGCGAGCGCCCGCGCCCGCATCGAGACCTGCCTGGCCTACTCGCCGTCGGGCCGCGTGGAGGGTGCGGACGTCCGCATCACAGGCAACGCCGTGACCGAGGGCTACGTCGAGGCGATACTGGACCCGGAGGCGCGCATGGCGAGGCTCCGTGCCGAGGGCGAGCAGGAGCGCGCCGAGGCGATCGCCGTCCGGGCCAGCGAGGTGGACCGCGCCTCGCGGCAGCGCGTTCTCGCAGGACGCCGCGCGCTGGCCGAGGACGGCGTGCCGGTGGAGACCTACCGGCGCATCGGCCTCGACGAGGCGCTCGGGCGGTTGACCGCCGCGCCCGGGAACTGATATATCAGGGCGCGTGCCGCGCGAGGTGCCCCCCGCCGCCGCCCCATGACCATGACCGACGTCCGATCGCCGGAGCGCTCGTCCGCGGCCGGCCCGTCGCTGGTCGAGGCGCTCGAACGGCCGCGCTACGAGATCCTGCCGCTCGACGGGATCGCCGACGAGGTGCTCGAGCACGTGCCCCCCGGCCGCAAGATCACACTCACGTCCTCGCCGTCGCGGGGGCTCGAGGCCACGCTCGGCCTGGCCGAGCAGCTCGCGCCGCGCGGCTACGAGGTCGTGCCGCACCTCGCGGCTCGATTGGTGGCCGACCAGGCGCATCTCGAGGACATCGTCCTGCGCCTGCGGAACGCGGGGGTGCGCGAAGCCTTCGTTATCGCCGGCGACGCCCGCCAGCCGGCGGGCGAGTTCGAGGGCGCCGCCGAGCTCCTCTCCGCCATGGCTAGGCTGCCCGTGGGGCTCGACGAGGTGGGCATCTCCGGCTACCCCGAAAGCCACCACTTCATCAGCGACGAGACCACGATCGAGGCGATGTTCGAGAAGGAACCCATGGCGAGCTACATCGTCAGCCAGATCTGCTTCGACGCGGACGTGATCCGGACCTGGATCCGGCGCGTGCGCGAGCGCGGCACGTCCCTGCCGATCTGGATCGGTGTCCCCGGCTCGGTGGAGACCAGCAAACTGCTCCGCACGTCCCTGCGGATCGGGCTGGGGCAGTCGGTCCGCTTCCTGCGCGGCCAGCGTGGCTTGCTGCGCCGCTTCCTGGGGCCGCGAACCTACACGCCCACCGAGCTGCTCATCGCGCTCGCCCCTTCCTTCGCGCAGCCGGCCGACAAGGTCAGCGGAATCCACGTATACACGTTCAACGAGCTCAAAGAGACAGAAACCTGGCGGCGGCAGCTCGTCGACCGCCTGAAGAACCAGGAGGAGACCCCTTGACACAGGTGAACGAGCACCCGGAGATCCTGCTCTATTCGCGGCTCCGCAAGTCGCCGTACTTCTACGCGTCTCGGCGACACGGCATCGCGATGTACAGCGTCTACAACCACACCTATCACCCGCGCCACTACGGCGATCCGGTTGAGGAGTACTGGCACCTCCTGAACGGGGTCACCCTGTGGGACGTCGGCGTGGAGCGCCAGATCGAGATCAGCGGGCCGGACGCCTTCGAGTTCACCAACCTGCTCGTCGCGCGCGACCTGAACAAGTGCGCGGTCGAGCAGTGCAA
>DASUQG010000132.1:0-4461 GCA_036280695.1 Thermoleophilaceae bacterium | reverse complement strand
CGCCTTCTCGTCGGAGGCCGAGTCCGAGACCGTGGTTCCGTCTGCCACCGAGCCAAGCCGGTTGATGGCGCCCGCTTCGAACAGAAGTGCCTCGTTCACGGACGTCTTGCCGCTGCCCCGGTGGCCTACCAACGCCACGTTGCGGATCCTCTTCGGCGATTCGTGCGCCATTCGACTCCCTTCCCTCGCGGTGCGGTGCGGAGGTCAGGTTACTGCGAGAGCGCCGAATCGAGCGAGTCGTGTACCGGCGCGGCGCTGCCTACCTCGGTCAGCTCGATCACGCGCCTCAGCGGCGAGTCGGGCGGCATCACGAGCCGCAGCTCCTGGCGGCGGCGCGCGAGCCGCCTCGAGAGGTCGAACAGCACCTCGATCGCCGCAGAGTCGAGGTAGCGGCAGGCGCTGATGTCGATGACGAGGACGAGCGCATCGTTCGGCATCGAGTCGAGCAGCTGCTCGCGCAGGTAGGAGGCGTTCGTCATGTCCACCTCGCCGCTCAGGCGAGCCACGACGCTGCCGCCGCGCCGCTCGACCGCGACCTCGGCCGGCGAGGTCATGCGGCTTCGACGGCGGCCAGCCGCCGGCGCATGGTCACCTCGGTGCCCTCCTCGCCCGGCGTGACCCTCACGTCGTCCATGAGCTTCTCGATGATGTTGAGGCCGCGGCCGCGGTGCTCGCCGCGGCGCTCGCGCCAGGTGCCGTGGTCGCGCACGGTGGCCACGAGCTCGCCGCGCGTGAACGCCACCTCCACGTCGTAGGTGGCGTCGCCCGGCCCGTAGGCGTGCTCGATCGCGTTGCCGGCCGCCTCGGAGATGGTGAGCGTGATCTCGTACTGCTCCAGGTCCGAGGCGCCCGTGGCGTGCAGGAAGCGGGCGAGGCGGCGCCGCAGGCTCGCGAGCGACGCGGGCTCGGCGGGCAGCGTCAGGCTGATCCTGTCTGCGACCGCCGGCAGCGGGCGCACCGCCAGCAGGGCCACGTCGTCACCCGGGTCGCCGTCGCCCAGCACCGCGTCGATCACGCGCTCGCAGAGGCCGTCGAGGTCCCCCTCGGCGCCTCCCGCCACCGATGCGAGCTTGGCGAGGCGCTTGTCGAGCGGCTCGTCGCGGCGCTCCACGAGCCCGTCCGTGTAGAGCAGCAGCGAGGAGCCGGGCGGGAGCACCGCGCTCGCCTCGCGGAACACGGCCGGGTCCGAGGCGCCGATCGGCACCGAGCGCCCACCCTCGAGGAAGCGCGGGCCGTCCGGGGCGAGCACGAGCGGCGGTGGGTGGCCGGCGGCGCTGAACGAGAGCTCGCCGGTCTCCCGGTCGAGGACGAGGTAGAGGACGGTGGCCATCACGTCCTCGACCCCACTCATGACCAGCCGGTTGATGCGCGCGACGACCTCGGAGGGCGACGACTCGACCAGGCCGTACGCACGGAAGGCGTTGCGGAGCTGACCCATCGTGGCGGCGGCGCGCAGGCCGTGGCCGACGACGTCGCCCACCACGAGCGCCACACGGCCGTCGGGGCGCTCGAGCACGTCGTACCAGTCGCCGCCGATGGCGGCGCCGCGGGCGCCCGGCAGGTACCGGGCCGCCAGCTCGACGCCCTCGATCTGGGGCAGGCGCTCCGGCAGCAGGCTGCGCTGGAGCGTCTCGGCGATCTTGTGCTCGCGCTGGTAGACCTCGAGCAGCCGTGCCTCCATCGTCTTTCGCTCGTGGATGTCGATCGCCGTGCCCACGTAGCCGGCGTAGCGGCCGCCCTCGTAGCGCGGCACGCCGCGGTCGACGATCCAGCGGTACTCGCCCGAGTGGTGCAGCAGCCGGTACTCGCGCTCCCAGGAGCGGCGCTCTTCCCGGGCCCGGTCCCAGGTGCTGAGCGTGGCGTCGGCGTCCTCCGGGTGCACGCCGAGCTGCCAGCTCGCGCCGAGCTCCTCCTCCAGGGTCGTGCCGGTGAAGCGCAGCCAGCCCTCGTTCACGAACGTCACGAGGCCGTCCTCGTCCGTGGTCCACATCATCGCCGGCGCGGTGTCGGCAAGGTCGCGGAAGCTCGCCTCGGACTCGCGCAGTGCCTCCTCCATCGCCCGGCGCTCGTGGATGTCTGTGGCCGTGCCCACGTAGCCCACGAACTCGCCGCCCGCGAAGCGGGGCACGCCCACCTCGAGCACCCAGCGGTAGTCGCCCGAGCCGGCGTGGCGCAGCCGGTACTCGCACCGAAACTCCTCCCGGCGCGCGGAAGCCTCCTCCCAGATGCGCAACGCCTCCTCTCGATCGTCCGGGTGGGCGCTCGTCGCGAACGTCACGCCGACGTCGGACGTCCCGCCGGTGAAGCGCCGCCAGCCCTCGTTCACGAACGTGATGTCGCCCTCCGCGTCCGTCATCCACATGAGTGCAGGCGTGGTGTCGGCCAGCTCGCGGAAGCGGGCCTCGCTGTCGCTCATCACGTCGTCCTGCCGGGCGCGCTCGGCGGCGGCGCCGAGAACACTTGCAACGGCGCGGAGGAAGGCTTCGTCGTCGGCCGTGAAGTCGCGCGCGGCACGGCTGTGCGCTTCGATCCAGCCGGACAGTCGCCCGCGGGTGTCGATCGACACCTGGCACGAGCTGGCGGACCCGAGGTCCTTTTGGAGGCTTGACGGATCCGTACGCTCACCCTCCACCGGCAACACGCCGCCGAGCACGCCGTCCGGGAGCCCCACGCCGGCGCGCGCAAGAAGGCCGCGCCGGTCATGCGTCAGCTCCAGCACTGCCACCTGCTCCACCCCCAGCTCGCAGGCGACCGCGGTGGCCGCGGCGTCGCGCAGCTCGCCGAGAGGCATTCCCTCCAGCGCGCGCAGGGCCAGCTCGGCCACGGTCGCCTGCCGGCTCGCGAGGACGGCTGGCTCCTCCCGGTGGCGGTTCGCGCGACGCCCCAGCATCTCTCTGTGCCCGCCGCTAGCCGGCTTCGCTGATGGGGTCACCCTGGAGGCGCGACTTCAGCCGCAGCACCGCCTTGGTGTGGAGCTGGGAGACGCGCGACTCGGTCACACCCAGCACCTCGCCGATCTCCCGCAGGGTGAGGTTCTCGTAGTAGTAGAGGGCCACGACGAGCTTCTCGCGCTCCGGCAGCCGCGCGATCGCGTCCGCCAGGCGGTCCTTCATCTCGGTCGTGTCCATCTCCATGGCGGGGTCGAGCGCCTGCGGGTCCTGGATCGTGTCCAGCAGCGAGACCTGGTCGCCGGAGGCGTCCGAGACGGTCCAGAGCTCGTCGAGCGCGACCACCGAGGAGTTGGAGATGCGGACGAGCGACTCCTGGAAGTCCTCGACCGACACGTCGAGCTGGTCCGCCATCTCCTGGTCGGTGGGAGCGCGGTGCAGCTCGTGCTCGAGCTTGGCGTTCGCCCGCTCGATCTCGCGCGCCTTGGTGCGGACCGAGCGCGGCACCCAGTCGAGCGAGCGCAGCTCGTCGATGATCGAGCCCTTGATGCGGGTGATCGCGAAGGTCTCGAACTTGATCTCGCGCTCGGGCTCGAAGCGCTCGATCGCGGAGATCAGGCCGAGCAGGCCGTACGAGATCAGGTCCGCCTCCTCCACATGGGACGGCAGACCGCTGGACATCCGGCCGGCTACGTACTTGACGAGCGGCGCGTACGCGAGCACGAGTCGCTCACGGGCCTTCTCGTCGCGCTCATCCTTGTAGCGGCGCCAGAGGTCCTTGAGCTCGATCGCCTTGAGGTTTGTCTCCATGTGGGTCTTGGGTCACGCACGTGGGTGAGAGCGCGCGTACGCCTTCTTGAGGCGTTTCGACTCTACCCGAGTGTAAGTCTGGGTCGTAGAGATACTTGAGTGTCCCAGCAGCTCCTGGATGGCGCGCAGGTCCGCGCCCCCCTCCAGCAGGTGTGTGGCGAACGAGTGCCGCAGCGTGTGCGGCGAGATTCCCGCCCGGCGGGTCTGTATGCGCAGCCGCCGGCGGACGTCCGATGTTGACAGGCGCCTGCCCGACTTCGACAGGAACAGCGCCTCGCTCTCGCCGACGCCCAGCACGGTGCGCCCGCGCGCCAGGTAGCGTTCGAGCGCTCTCCAAGCGTGCTCCCCGACGGGAACCACGCGCGTGCGGCCGCCCTTGCCCTCCACGCGGACTTCCTCGGCGTCCGCATCAAGGCTCCCGACGTCGAGGTTCACGAGCTCCTCCGCCCTGAGACCGGCGGCGTACGCGAGCTCGAGCAGGGCGCGGTCGCGCAGGTCGAGCGGCGTCGAGCCCGGGATGCGCTCGAGCAGCTCCCCCACGTCGTCCGGCTTCAGCACCTTCGGCAGGTAGGAGTCCTTCTTGGGGCTCGAGACAAGCTCCGCCGGGTTCGCCTCGAGCTCCCCGCGCTCGACCAGGTGGCGGTAGAAGGTCCGGATGGCCGCCAGCTTGCGCGCGACCGTCGACTTCATGGCCCCGCGCTCGGAGACCACTCCCGCGAAGTGGCGCAGCTCGCGGTGGGTCAGGGCGTGCGGCTCGAGCTCG
>DASUQG010000131.1:0-29759 GCA_036280695.1 Thermoleophilaceae bacterium | reverse complement strand
GCGGGCGCCGGTCTGGCCCATGGCCGCGTTCCGTGACCGCTTCCTCACCACGTTCGGCTCGGCGCCGTGAGGCAGGACGACCGCGCGCCGTTCGACCGGGCGCTGCATCGCGCGCGCGTGTCGGCGTACGCTCACGGCGAGTTCGTCGGGCAGGAGAGCTTCATGACCGCTGGCGAGATCCGCGCCCTGGCGGTGAAGGCGGGCATCGGGCGAGGGGTCGCGGTGCTGGACCTGTGCTGCGGCGTCGGCGGGCCCGGGCGCTTCCTAGCGCGGGAGCTGGCCTGCGCCTACCTGGGTGTGGACGCGAGCGCGAGCGCCGTCGCCATCGCGCGCGAGCGCGCGGGCGACCTGCCGTGCCGCTTTGCGACCGCTCACGTCCCGCCCCTCCCAGCCGGCTCCTTCGACGTCGTGCTCCTGCTCGAGACGATGCTGGCCTTCGCGGACAAGGACGCGCTGCTGCGCGAGATCGCCGCGGCGCTCCGGCCCGGCGGGCGCCTCGCCTTCACGCTCGAGGAGGGCCCGCCGCTCACGACGGCCGAGCGGGCGGCGATGCCCGCCGCCGACACGGTCTGGCTCACCCCGCTCGACGCGATGGCCGCGTCGCTGGAGCGGGCCGGGCTCGCCGTGACGTGGCACGAGGACCACAGCCACGCGCACCGCGCGGTGGCGCAATCGCTCGCGGACGCGTTCTCGGCAGACGCCGAGGACATCGCCGCGCAAATCGGCCGCCGGGCGCTGGATGAGCTACTCGCCGCCCATCGCCTCTGGATCGAATGGCTGGGTGAGGCCCGGGTCCGGAAACTCGCACTGGTGGCAGAGCGCGCCGACGCGCTAGCTGACGCGCCGGGCGCGCCTGAGGCCGCCCACGCCGACCGTCGCGGCCGACAGCATGAGCACCAGCACCAGGCCCGCGCCGGCCGCGGCGCCGATCCCGGCCGAGCCCCAGTCGAATCCGGATGAGGCCTCTGCGCCGCTAGGCGGTTCGATGGAGCTGGCGGTCGCTGCGGGGCGTGTGGTCGAGGGCTGCCCGACCGACGCATAGCCTGTCGACGGGTTCACCTTGACGGTCTCGCCGGGCGGCGGCGCGGGGGTCGCGTAGCCCGTCGACGGATTGACGTTCAGCCTCTCGGAGCTCGCGGCGGCTCCGGGGGCGAGGGAACTCGCGACGGCGGTCGCGACCACGATCGCGGCGAGTCTGGGGTGCCTTGCGGTGAGGGCCATCTCCACTCCTTTGTTGAATCACCTGAGACTTCGGGATCACCCGCGATCTGTGACCGGGGGATAGGGTCGGTCACGGCAGGTCTTCAGCCGCGAAGTCCCCTGTGAGGGGCATTGGATGACCGTTACCGACGAGGAGCTCCTTGCTAATGAGGATGCAAGTTCGTTTGAGCTCTTCTACGACCGCTACTTCGAGCGGGTGCTGGCGTTCTTCTCGCGGCGCACCCCTGACCCTGAGCTGGCCGCGGACCTCACGGCCGAGACCTTCGCGGCCGTGCTCGTGGCCCGCCGACGCTACCGCCGTCAGGCCGGAGCGGCGTCCTCGTGGCTGTTCGGGATTGCCTACCACAAGCTCGCCGACGCCCAGCGGCAGGGCTACGCCGACGATCGAGCGCGCAAACGGCTGGGGATCGAGCGGATCGAGCTCACCGACGACGACATCGCCCGCATCGACAGGTTGGGCGAGACCGACGCCGTGGCGCAGTTGGTGCAGGAGCTTCCCGCCGATCAGCGGGAGGCGATCACGGCGCGGGTCGTTCACGAGCGGGAGTACGACGAGATCGCGCGGGAGCTGCAGACCTCCGAGACCGTCGTGCGCAAGCGCGTCAGCC
Organism: Thermoleophilaceae bacterium; assembly: GCA_036280695.1. Classification (GTDB taxonomy): domain Bacteria; phylum Actinomycetota; class Thermoleophilia; order Solirubrobacterales; family Thermoleophilaceae; genus JACVRW01. The sequence continues at coordinate 27,930 of DASUQG010000131.1, read as the reverse complement.
GCGGTCTTGCCGCCATGCGCCGCCGGATGGGAGGGCTGAGCTGATGGCCGCCGGATTTGAGTTCGAAACGAGGCTCCGCCTGGCGTTGAGGGAGGCGGCGGAGCGAGAGGCCGAGCGCGGCCGGTCGAGGCGGGCCGTGGCCAGGAGCCGCTCGACGTTGGTGGTCACGCGGCGGTCATTCGTGCCCGTGGCGGCGGCGGTCCTGGGCACCCTGCTCGCGCTCGCGGTGGCGACGGTCTTCCTGACCCGTTCGGGCTCCCGAGAGGCCGTGCGGCCGCCCGAGGTCGTTGCCCGGTTCGCGCTCGGGGAATCGCTGGGCGGGACGGTGGGGGCGTACGGTTCCGTCTGGGTGGCCGATACGGGCCCAGACCGGCTGCTGCGCGTGGATCCAGATTCGCGCAAGGTGGCCGCTCGTCTCCCAGTTGAAGGAGATGTCGCCATGGCCCCGGCGGGCGGGACGCTGTGGGCGCTGAACGAGGGGGCCCCCGCCCCTGCAACCGACTTCCGCGATCTGCTGCTGCGGATCGATCCTCGCTCCGACGAGGTAACGGCGCGTCTTCGGTTGCGCACGCCCTCCGGAGCGGCTCTCGGCGGGGTCGGCCTCGCCGCCGATCAGGACAGCGTCTGGATCCTGGGCACGACCGTGAGCTGGCACGACAACGACGCCCTGGGTCTGATGCGGCTCGACCCTCGGACCGACCGCGCGAACGTCGCGTTCGCCCTGCCCGGGGGATGGGGTCGAGTGGGGATCGCGCTCAGGAGCGACGGGCTGTGGGCGATCACGGCCGATGATCGCCTGCTTCGGTACGACCCGCACACCGGCGAGAAGCTCTCGGAGACCCGACTGAACCTGCCCGGGAGCGGCCGAGATGCCGACCCGGCGCCCGGGCACCTGCAATTCGCCGGCGACACTCTGATCACGAGCACGCCGGGTGGGCTGGCCGGAATCGATCCGTATGCGGGCCGGGTTGTCTGGCGTCGGCATCTGGGAGGGGCCGTGAACGCGTGGACGGAGGCGGGTGGCGTGGTGTGGGCAACCGTCAGTCCGCAGGGACCCGATCGGCTCGTCGCGGTCGAGCCCCACGACGGACAAGTGGCCACCAGCGTGGGGCTCGATGTCTTCGGCGCCGCCGGAATCGCCTCGGTCGGCGACGAGCTGTGGGTCACAACGGCCGGCGGCGAGGCCGTCGTGCTGCAGCGTTAGCCAGCGCTCGTCATCGACTAGCCCGGCTCTCGAGGGTCGAAGCGCTCGACCCACTGCGCACGCCAGGCCGGCGGCTCCCACGGCTCGCCGAAGTAGATCCGCTCGCGGACGACCTTGCCATCGCGGAACTCCATGATGCCGACCGCCATCACCGGCTGACCGTCGTAGCGGATCGTGTACTCGGTGATCCAGAGGTCGTGGCAGCCGGTGGTCCGGTGGATCTCGAAGTCCTGGCGGGCCGGATACGTCGACCTGAACCCGATGATGTTCGCCTTGCCACGAACGCGCTCGCCGCCCTGCGGCCACTCCACGACCGCGTCGTCGGCGTAGATCTCCGAGGCGCGGGCGACGTCGTCTCCCGGTGCGCCGCCAGGGGCGCCGACTGCCGAGGCCTCGAAGTGCGCCTGGATCATGGCCCGCGCCGTCGCTTCCTCCATCGAAACTCCCTACGGCGAATCCAGGGTCCAGAGCCTGATCGTCGACTCTCTCCCGCGCACCTCGAACTCGCCCACGAATGCGAGGTCGTCGGGTGGGCGTAGGAGGGCGTCGTTGGTCGATTCCGCCACGAGGATCGGGCGGCGAGCGGTCTTCGTCATCGACTCGAGGCGCGCGGCGGTGTTCACGGTGTCGCCGTGGACGGTGTATTCGAGCTGGCGAGCGGAGCCGACGTTTCCGGACATGAAGTGCCCGCTGTTGAGGCCGATGCCCATCCTGAAGCCGTCGCCGAGGGCGTGTTCGCGGAGCCAGTGGTTGAACCGGGGGAGACGCACCTCGAGCATGTCGCGCGCAGCCTCGAGCGACCGGTCGGCGTGGTCGTCGAACGGAATCGGTGCGCCGAACACGGCCACGATTCCGTCGCCGCGGTATCCGACGAGCGTGCCCCCGCGCTCGAAGATCGCGTCGATCATCTCGCTGAAGTACTCGTTGAGGATGTCGATGACCCGGTGCGGCTCGGTCGACTCACTGAACGCCGTGAAGCCCCTGAGGTCGGCGAACATCACCGTGCCGACGTCGCGACTCCCCCCGAGGCGCAGGTCCCCGTCGGTCCGCTCGAGGACATCGTCCACCACGTGCTCCGGCACGAACCGCGCGAAAACGCCGCGCAGGCGCTCCCGCTCCAGCTCCTGCAGGCGCTTCTTCGTGAGGCCGGCGCTGATCCGCGCGCGCAACAGGACGGGGTCGAACGGCTTGGGGAGATAATCGTCGGCGCCGATCTCGATGCAGCGGACGACGCTCTCGGTGTCGTCGACGCCGGAGATCATGATCACAGGGAGGTTCTGGAGACCGGGGTCGCTCTTGACCCGCTCGAGCACGGAGACGCCGTCGAGCTCGGGCATGACGATGTCCAGCAGGACCACGTCGCACGGATCGTCGCGGAGGAGCTCCAGCGCCTCGACCCCGTTCTCGGCGCACTGGACGGAGTGACCCTCCCGCTCGAGGCTGCGGGTCAGAAGCATGCGATTGACGCGGTCGTCGTCGACCACGAGCACCCGCCCGCCGGCCAGCTCAGCGTCCATCGAATGCTCCTCCCGGGCGGGCTGCTGCGAGGGCGTCGCGCACGCGTTCCCACTCCTCGTGGGTCTCCGCGAGAAGGTCCGGCGCGGCGCCGAGCTCACCGTCTCGGCCGAGGGTCTCGAGCTCCCGGCAGAGCTCCGCGAAGGGCTGTGCACCGAAGGTGGCGCCGGTCGACTTCAGCGTGTGCGCCACCCGCCGCACCGTGTCGGCGTCGCCGCTCTCGACCGCCTCGCGCAGGGTCGCCATCTGCGTGGATGCGTCGTCGAGGAAGGTGTCCACAAGCTCGCCCACGGCCTCGCGTCCCTCGTCGCCGCCGCCCAAAGAGGAGATGAGCGTCTCGAGGGTCGCGCGGTCGAGCGTTTCGAGCGCCGCGCGGTCGAGCGTCTCCTGCACGCGACGCGGGGGGAAGCGTGCGAGCGCGCGGGCGAGCTCCTCGCGCCGGATCGGCTTGGAGACGTAGTCATCCATGCCGGCGGCAAGGCACTCCTCGCGGTCGCCCTCCATCGCGTTCGCCGTCATCGCGATGATCCTGGGCCGATCCGCGGACCCGAAGCGCTGGTGGATCCGGCGCGTGGCCTCGAGGCCGTCGACCTCGGGCATCTGGACGTCCATCAGCACGACGTCGTAGGTCTGGCGCTCGAGCGCGTCCAGCGCCTCGCGGCCGTTCTCGACGAGATCGGCGTCGTAACCCAGCTTCTTCAGCAGCGCGACCGCCAGCTGCCGGTTGACCTCGTTGTCCTCGGCCACCAGCAGCCGAAGCGCCACCTCCGGCGAGCTCCGGCCATCACCATCGCCGCCGCGGTCTGAGCCCGGCGCAGCGACGCTGGCGAGCACCTTGACGAGCGCGTCATACAGGGCGGAGCTCTTGACGGGCTTCGTGAGCTGTGCGGAGAACTCACCGGCGTCGCGTGCCTCCGCCAGGTGGCCCACCGATGTCAGGAGCAGAAGCGGCAGGGCCGCCTCGTCCCGGTGCCGGCGAATCTCGCGGGCGAGTTCGAGGCCATGCATCTCCGGCATCTGCATGTCGAGGATGGCCGCGTCGAACGGAGTGCCGCTGCGCACCAGCTCGAGCGCCTCGAGCGGATGCTCGATGGTCTCGACTTGCAGCCCCCAGGACTCGGCCAGACGCCTGAGGATCTCGCGGTTCGTCGCGTTGTCATCCACGACCAGGAGCCGCTTGCCCGCGATCCGGGGCTCGTCGTCCGGGCGGCTCGGACCCTCGGGAGCCTCGGTTTCCCGCGCCAGGATCTCGAAGTGGAAGGTCGAGCCCTTCCCCTCCTCGCTCTCCACCCAGAGCGTGCCTCCCATCAGATCTGCGAGGCGCATCGAGATCGCGAGGCCGAGCCCGGTGCCGCCGTAGCGGCGCGTCATCGACGCGTCGACCTGGCTGAAGGACTCGAACAGGCGGTGCATCCTCTCGCGGGGGATGCCGATCCCGGTGTCCCGGACGGAGAAGCGCAGCCGCCGCATGCCGCCACGTTCGCTCTCCGCGGCCACGGCGAGCACCACCTCCCCGACCTCGGTGAACTTGACCGCGTTGGAAAGCAGGTTGCCGAGCGCCTGGCGCAGGCGCGTCGCATCGCCCACGATCGCGTCGGGCACGTCCGCATCGATCAGGCACCCGAGCTCGAGGTCCTTGTCGGAGGCCCGGACGGCGACGAGGTCCAGCGCACTCTCGGCACACGCCCGCACGTCCAGGGGCTGCTCTTCGAGATCGATCTTCCCCGCCTCGGCCTTCGAGAAGTCCAGGATGTCGTCGATGATCCGCAGCAGCGCCTCGCCGCTCGTGCTGATCACCTCGGCGAACTGGCGCTGCTCGTCCGTCAGCTCGGTGTCGAGCAGGAGATCGCCCATCCCGATCACCGCGTTCATCGGCGTCCGGATCTCATGGCTCATCGTCGCGAGGAATGCGCTCTTCGCCTGGGTCGCCGCCTCGGCGTCCTCGCGGGCGCGCTGAAGCTCACTGATGTCGTGGTAGAGGACCAGGTAGCCGGTTCGCTGGCCGTCGACCGCGAGCGGCACCATCAGGATCTCGACGTCGACGAGCTTGCCGTCCTTGTGCGCGCGTCGTGCCATCACGTGCGCGAGCCCGTGCTCCTCGGCCAGACGCCAGACCGCCTTGCTCTCTTCGAGCAGCTCCTCGGTCGGGAACAGCAGGTCGTCTAGCAACTGACCCAGGGCCTCTTCGCGCGTGTAGCCGTAGAGCTTCTCGGCCGCCGGGTTCCACGAAACGACGCGCTCGTCCATGTCCTGCGTGACGATCGCAACCGGACTGAGCTGCAGGAGCTCCTCGGCATAGGCCTTCTGCCTGCGCAGCTCCGTCTCGCTGTCGCGGAGCGCCTGCTCCGCCGTCTTTCGCTCCGTGATGTCGAGCAGGAAGCCCTGGAGCAGCGACGGATTTCCCTCGCCATCTCTGACGATGACGGCCTCGTCCCGGACCCACACAAGGCGCCCGTCGGACGCGCGCAACCGGTATTCGGTACGGAGCGGCTCGCCGCTGGCGCGCATGTGTTCGTGCTCGCGCAGGACGCGGTCGCGGTCGTCGGGATGCAGAAGCCTCACGAACAGGTCTTCCTCGTTCGCCCATTGCTCCGCGGTGTAGCCGACCATCTGCTCGATGTGGGGGCTGGTGTAGACGTTCGAGCTGAGCTCGTCGAGCCGGTCGATGTAGATAGCGAGCGGCAGCGTCTCGACGAGGTCTCGATAGCGGGTCTCGGCGTCGCGAACCGCCTCCTCGAGCTCCTTGCGCTCGGTGATCTCGACGAGGTAGCCGTAGCGGTATCCCGACTCGCCGTCCTTGCCGGCGATCTCGTGGGTCTCGTCGAGGAACCAGCGGACGCGCCCGTCCCGGGTGGTCATCCGGTACTCGGCGCGGAAGGGCTCCCCGGCCTCCTTCGTCCTCACCTGCTCGGCGATCACCCAGTCGCGGTCGTCGGGATGCAGGACCTTGCGGAAGAAATCCGGATCGGCCGCCCACTCCTCGGCCGAGTAGCCGAGGATCGCCTCGAGCTGGGGGCTCATGTAGACGTTGGAGCTGGCCTCGTCAGGCCTATTGATGTAGACGGTCAGCGGGCCTTGATCGATGAAGGCCTGAAGCCTCTCGTCCAACAGCTGCGGGTCGGCGTGGGCCACGCACTCTCCCGGGACGCTGAAAGACGAGCGTAATGCCTCGCGGACCTCCTTCCAAGCTCGCGCTTAGTGTGTGCGCGGTGAACATCGAGACCCCCGACGTCCATTACGCACGCAGCGGCGACGTGAGCGTCGCCTACCAGGTGGTGGGCGAGGGCCCGGTGGACCTGCTGTTCGTCCCGTTCATGGTCAATCTCGTCTGGGCGTGGGAGCAGCCGATATTCGTCGACTTCTGTCGCCAGGCCGCGTCGTTCTCGCGCCTGATCCTGTTCGACAAGCGCGGGACCGGCTTGTCCGACCGGCCCCGCGAACTGCCGACCCTCGAAGCGCGCATGGACGACATCCGCGCCGTGATGGACGACGCCGGCTCAGAGCGGGCCGCGCTGCTCGGCGCCGGTTCGCCGGGCGGGCAGCTCTGCGCCCTGTTCGCCGCGACCTATCCGGAGCGAGTCGCAGCGCTCGTGCTTCACAACACCTGGCCGCGCGTCGTCTCGGTGCCCGGTTACCCCTTCGGCGAGCCCCTCGAGGAGTGGCATAGGCGGGTTCGCGAGGCACGCCTCAACTGGGGCACCCGCGAATACCAGAAGGCCGAGCTGCGGCGCTTCCTGCCGAGCTTCGCCGGCGACCCGGAGTTCGAGCAGTGGCACGTGAACCATGAGCGGCTCGCCGCCAGTCCCGGCGCGGCGGCGTGGTTCATGCGGGTGCTGATGGAGACGGACATCCGCGAGGTCCTGCCCGCCATCTCCGTGCCGACACTGATGCTCTACCACGAGAGGTGGCGGGACGGCTGCGCCTACATGGCCGAGCGCATCCCGCAGGCGGAGATGGTCGAGCTGACCCTGCCGGACGTGTCCACCTGGACGGATCCGCGGGTGCTCGAGCACGTGCAGCGCTTCCTGGCGGAGGGCCGGGTCGATGCCGCGCCCGAGCGGGTGCTCACAACGGTGCTGTTCACGGACATCGTGGACTCGACGTCGCGGGCCGCGGAGCTCGGCGACGAGCAGTGGCGCGAGCTGCTTCAGGCGCACCACGCCGCCGTCCGCGCTCAGCTCGCCCGCTACGGCGGCAAGGAGATCCGCAGCACGGGCGACGGCGTGTTCGCGACCTTCGACGGGCCGGCTCGGGCGATCGCATGCGCACATCGCACCATTGCCACGGTCGCCGAGCTCGGGCTCGACATCCGGGCCGGCGTTCACACGGGCGAGGTCGAGATCGTCGGCGACAGGGTCGAGGGGATCGCGGTGCACACCGGCGCGCGTATCGCCGCGGAGGCCCGGCCGTGCGAGCTTCTGGTGTCGGGGATCGTCCGTGACCTCGCCGCGGGCTCGGGCATCGAGTTCGAGGACCGCGGCGTGCGTGAGCTCAAGGGCGTCCCGGGCGAGTGGCAGCTATTCGCGGCTCGACTCAGCGAGCGCGCCGGAATAAGGTAGGCGCGTGCGGCTCTTCAACCAGGACACCAAAGTGCAGGCGCTCAAGCGGGCTCCGCTGTTCGAGGGGCTCTCGAAGAAGGAGCTCACCGACCTCGCGCGGGTGACCGAGGACCTCGAGGTGCCGGCCGGCGGCGTGCTCTGCAAGGAGGGGGAGACGGGCCAGGAGTTCTTCGTGATCGTCGATGGCGAGACCGATATCACGAGCCATGGCAAGCGCGTTGCCGCACGCGGAGGCGGCGATTTCGTGGGTGAGATCGCCCTGCTCGAGGACACCACGCGCACGGCGACGGTCACCGCGAAGACGCCCCTGCGGGTGTTCGTGCTGACCGGCCAGGACTTCCGCCGGCTCGTCCGCGAGAACCCCGGCGTCGAGCAGAAGGTAATGCGAGCCCTCGCTCGCCGGGTCGTCGAGCTTTCCGGCGACCCGACGATGCACTAGTCCGGCTCGAAGAGCCCGGTCTGGTACGCGAGCACCACCGCCTGCACGCGGTCGCGCAGGTCGAGCTTCTGGAGGATGTGCGTCACGTGTGTCTTGACGGTGGTCTCGCTGATGTAGAGCTTCCCCGCGATCTCCCCGTTTGAGAGGCCGTCGGCGATCAGTCGCAGGATCTCGAGCTCGCGTGCCGTGAGCTCGTCGACCCCCTTCGGGGCCTCGGGCCGCGCGGCGCGCGTGAACTGCTTGATCACCCGCTTGGTGACGGTGGGGGAGAGGAGCGCGTCTCCGCCGGCCACCGTGCGCACCGCGGCGATGAGCTGCTCGGGCGGCTCGTCCTTGAGGACGAAGCCGCTGGCGCCCGCTCTCAGTCCCTCGTACACGTACTCGTCGAGGTCGAAGGTCGTGAGGATCAGGATTCGGGCGCTGGGATCGGCCGCGAGGATGCGTCGCGTGGCCTCGAGTCCGTCCAGCTCGGGCATGCGGATGTCCATCAGGACGATGGTCGGATGAAAGCGCGCGGCCTTGCTCACGGCCTCGAGTCCGTCGCTCGCCTCGGCCACCACCTCGATGTCCTCCTCGCCCCCCAGCAGCATGCGGAAGCCGGCGCGCACCATCGACTGGTCGTCGGCGATCAGGACGCGGATGCTCATCGGCCCTCGCTCCGGAGCGGAAGGCGCGCGCTCAGCACGAAACCGCCCCCGCTCGCTGCACCCGCGGTCATCTCGCCGCCGTATACCTTCACGCGCTCGCGGATGCCGACGAGCCCGTGACCGTGGCCATCGCCGTTCTTCGGCGCCGCGCCGTTGCCGTCGTCACGGACCTCGATGGCGAGCTCGTCGGAGCCGTAGCTCACCAGCACCTCGGCGTGGCTCGCGCGCGCGTGCTTGAGCGCGTTGGTCAGGCCCTCCTGGACGATCCGGTAGGCAGACAGGTCGAGGCCACGCGGCAGCGGGTAGGGCTCGCCGTCCACGCGGAGATTTACCGGAAGGCCGGCGCGGCCGACCTGCTCGACGAGGGCGTCCACGTTGCCGAGCCCCGGCTGTGGCACACGCGCCAGGCCCTCGCCTTCGTCGCGCATCGCGCCGAGCAGCTGCCGCATCTCCGCGAGCGCGGTGCGGCCGGTCTGCTCGACACCCTCTAGCGCCTCCCTGCCCTCTGGGAGCGTTTCGGGCAGCTTGTGCCGCACGGCGCCGACCTGAAGGACCATCACGCTGACGGCGTGCGCGACGATGTCGTGCAGCTCGCGGGCGATGCGGGTGCGTTCCTCGGCGACCGCGACGCGCGCGGCCGCCTCGCGCTCCCGCTCGGCGTGCAGGGCTCGTTCCTCTGCCGCCTCGGCCTGCTCGGCCCGCTCGCGCAGGGCGAAGCCCGCGAGCCAGGCGATCGCGAACAGGAGTGGAGTGAAGACGAGGTCACCGGTGGAGTGGTCCGGGTCGTTGTAGATCACGATCGCCGCCCCGCCGACCACGATCGCCAGGCCGAGCCGCGCCTGGAAGGCGTCGCGGAGGTTCCCGAGCAGGAACGAGGCAGCGATGCCGGCGAGAGAGGCGCTCACCGCGAACACGATCAACCGCCCGTCGATGATCGAGACCGTCGCTGCAAACACCCACACCGACGCGGGCGCTGCGAAGGGGAAGCGGCGCCGCCCGAGCAGGAGCAGTACGACGACCGCCGCGGCGGGCACGGCGAACCAGAGGGTCGTCGTGGGCGCGTCGGGGGAGTCGTCCCTGAGGGCAACGTCGAGGGCGCCCGCGGCCGCTCCGACCACGATCAGCAGGTCGAACCCGTAGGTACGCCACAGCGACCAGAGCCGACTCATGTGCTGAACGTACTGCACCCCCTCGTGCCCCGCCTCCGACCTGAGTAGGACTCGAAACCAATGGTCGGCTGGCGTGTTCGCGCCTACGATTACCTTCGTAGCCGACGCTTCGGGTCGGCATGGCCTCGAATGCGTCAGCGTCTAAGTTCTCTTATCTGGTTCACGGCGGTGAGCGTCGGCCTCGTGCTCGCGGCCGCGCTGACGGCGGCTGGCGACGTGCGCGACGGCACTCCGCATCTGCTCGTGGTGCCGGATACGCCCGCGGCCACGTCGGCTCTCGGGCGCTCACCGGCTCGCGTGATCGCCCGCTACGAGTCGTTCACGCTCGTGGAGGCGAGCGGCGAGGGCGCGCGCATGCTGATTCGGGCCGGCGCCGACGTCCGCGACGACATGCGCGTGGTGCGGCTTCGCGGTCGCCGCGTCGACCCAGCGCGCGAGCGCCCGCGCCTCGTCGGCCGCGGGACGCACCCGCGGGCGCGCGGGCTGGCGCTGATCCAGTTCGTTGGACCGGTCAAGGACGCCTGGCTCGCGCGCGTTCGCGGGACTGGCGTGCGCGTCGTCGGATACTCGGCGCAGAACTCATACCTCGTCCACGGTGACGCGGCCGAGCTCGAGCAGCTCGGCGAGCTCGCCGGCCGGGACGCGGCGCTGCGCGCCGCGATCCCGTTCGAGCCGGAGGACAAGCTCGACGTCGGCGTGGACACGGCTCGGCGCCAGAGCCTCGCGGTTCAGACGCTGTCGGGAGCCGACGGGGAGGCCGCGCGCGGAGCGGTCGGGCGGCTCGGGCGGCCGCTGCGACCGGCGTCCGCGGTCGGCTCGCTCCGAACGCAGTTCGTCGAGCTCGCGGGCGCGAGCGTCGCAAGGCTCGCGGCCGATCCGGGCATCGTGGCGATCGAGCCCTATGTCGTGCCCGAGTTGCGCGATGAGCGCGCCGCGCAGATCGTGGCCGCGAACCTCTCGGGCACGGTCCCGTCGGGTCCCGGCTACCTGAGTTTCCTGGCGGGCGAGGGCTTCGGCTCGGCGCTGTTCGACTTCGCGATCGACATCACCGACGAGGGAATCGACAAGGGGATCCTCCCGCCTCCGGCCGGATCGCATCCCGACCTCTTCGAGTCCGGCAGCGCGTCCAATCCGACGCGGATCCTCTACCAGCACAACCACACGGGTGACTCGAATGCCCGCGACTGCGGCGGGCACGGTACGAACGTCGCTTCGATCGCCGCCGGCTACAACGACGCGACCGGCTCGAGCGGATCGACAGCGGTGGAGGACTCGAGCGGCTTCAATTACGGCCTCGGAATCGCACCGCGGGCGAAGCTCGGGGCGTCGAAGATCTTCCGCTGCAGCGACGGCGTCTTCGACGTCGCCGGCAGTCTCACGAACCTCACCGCGGCCGCGTATGCGGCCGGCGCGCGCGTGTCGAACAATTCGTGGGGATCCGACACCGCCGGCGCGTACGACAGCGACTCGCAGGAGTACGACTGGCTGGTGCGCGACGCGCAGCCGTCGGTCGCCGGCAACCAGCAGATGGTCGAGGTGTTCGCCGCGGGCAACGCGGGCTCCGGGGTGAACACGATCGGCTCGCCGGGCACCGCGAAGAACGTGATCGCCGTCGGGGCGTCGGAGAACGTCCGGCTGGCCGGAACCGACGGCTGCCTGGTGACCGACGCGGAGGCGAACAGCGCCAACGACATCATCGACTTCTCGAGCCGTGGGCCGACCGACGACCAGCGTACGAAGCCGGACCTGATCGCGCCGGGCACGCATGTGACTGGCGCCTCGCCTCAGGTTGGCGGGGATTACAACGGCAGCGGGACCTGCAACCCGCAATTCCCGAGCGGGAACACGCTCTACTCGCTGGTGTCCGGGACGTCGCAGGCCACTCCCGAGGCGAGCGGCATGGCGGCGCTGGTGCGCGACTGGTACCGGCGCGAGCACGGCGGCGGCAGCACTCCGCCGTCGCCTGCCATGACGAAGGCGATCATGGTGAACTCGGCCACCGACGTGGCGGGCGGCTCGAACGGGAAGGGCGGGACCACCGCGAACGTCCCGAACGGCGACCAGGGCTGGGGCCGCATCAACCTCGGCTCGACGCTCGACTCGACGACGCGCTCGTTCAGGGACCAGACCGTCATCCTGCGCGAGAGCGGCGAGGAGCTGCAGCGAACCTACGCCGTGGCGGACGGGTCGAAGCCAGTCAAGGTCACGCTGGCGTGGACCGACGCCCCGGGGCCGACCGTGGGGAACACGTTCGTGAACGACCTGAACCTCGTCGTCGAGGCCGGCGGCAACACCTACAAGGGCAATGTGCTGTCCGGCGGCCAGTCGGTGGTGGGCGGGACGGCGGATCCCCGCAACAACGTCGAGAACGTCTACCTGCCGGCCGGGACCAGCGGCCCGATCGACGTTCACGTGGTCGCGGCCAACCTCGCCGCCGACGGCGTGCCGGGAGCGGGGGACGCCACCGACCAGGATTTCGCCCTCGTCGTCTCGAACGGCAGCGAGCAGGCCGCGCCGCTCCTCGTGCACGAGGCGGCGTCCGCGGACGACGCAGCCGGTGACGGCGACGGGGTCGTGGAGCCCGGCGAGCCCTTCTCGCTTCAGGAGACGCTGCGAAATGGCGGCACCGCCGCAGCGACGTCGGTCTCAGGGTCGCTCAGCGCCGGCACCGCGGGCGTGAACGTCACGGACGGCACGGCCGCGTTCCCGAACATGTCCGCCGGCGCGAACGGCGCCAACAGCGACGCGCTAGCCGCGACTGTCGGCGGGTCGGTGCCGTGCGGCGCCGACATCGACATGACGCTCGACGTCACGACCGCGCAGGGCGGGTTCGCCGTGCCGATCAGCGTGCCCACCGGCGCGACCTCGCCACCCGTGTCGGGCAATAGCGCCGACGTCCCGAAGACGATCCCCGGCAACCGCACGTCTACGGTGACGTCGACGCTGAACGTCGCGTCACCGGGTCTGATCAAGGACCTGAACGTCCGCATCGGCAGCCTCACGCACACCTGGGTCGGCGACCTGCGCATCTCGCTCATCTCGCCCGACGCAACGAGCGTCGTGCTGACCGACCGGCCCGGCGGCCTCGACAACAGCGGCAACAACTTCGTGAACACCGTCTTCGACGACGAGGCGTCCACGAGCCTCAACGCCGGGAGCCCTCCGTACACCGGCAGCTTCCGGCCGAGCGCGGATCAGCTGTCCCGGTTCGACGGAAAGCAGCAGCAGGGGACATGGACGCTCCGGGTGCAGGACTTCGTCGCCGCGGACGGGGGCTCGCTCCAGTCGTGGGGCACCGACACGCGCACGGCGCAGTGCTCGACGTCCAGCGATACCACTCCACCCAACGTCTCGCTCGCCAGCCCCGCCAACGGCTCGGCGACGAACGACACCACGCCCGCGCTGTCGGGCGGTGCCGGCAATGCGGCGGGCGACTCGGCAACGGTGACGGTGAAGCTCTGGAGCGGCACGGTGGCCTCGGGCACGCCGCTCCACACGCTCACAACAACCCGCTCCGGGGGCTCGTGGTCGACCACCGCCCCAGCCCTCGCGCAGGGCACGTACACCGCGCGAGCCGAGCAGTCGGACGACGCCCTCAACACCGGCGTGAGCTCGGCCAACACCTTCCGTGTCGACACGTCGGCGCCGGCCGTGACGGTGACAACTCCGTCGGCGGGCGCCTTCACGAACGACACGACCCCCTCGCTGGCCGGTGCGGCGGGCAGCTCGACCGGCGACTCCGCGACCGTCACAGTCAAGATCTGGAGCGGCGCGAACACCACTTCGGGCTCGCCGCTGCACACGCTCACGACCACACGCTCGGGCGGCTCCTGGTCGACCACGGCGCCGGCGCTCGCTCCTGGCGCGTACACGGTCGTGGCCGAGCAGGCCGACGATGCGGGCAACGCCGGGGCAAGTGTCCCGCGCAGCTTCACCGTGGACACAACTGCGCCCGCGGTCACGCTGACGAGTCCGGCCGACGGCGCCCAGACCGTCGACTCCACGCCGGACGCGTCCGGGGCCGCGGGGACGGCCGCCGGCGACTCCAATGACGTGACCGTGAAGGTGTGGGCGGGAGCGGACACCTCCGGCTCCCCGGTGCGCACGCTGACCGTGGCCAGGTCCGGCGGGTCCTGGTCCGCGGAGGTCACGCCCGCGCTCGCGAACGGCGAGTACACCGCGCGCGCCGAGCAGCAGGACGGGGGCGGCAATACGGGTACGAGCGCGGCGCACACCTTCACGATCGCGGCGCCCGACACCACCGCGCCGGCGGTGAGCCTGGCGAATCCACTCGACGGCTCGTTCACAAACGACACGACCCCGGCGCTGTCGGGCGGCGCGGGCAACGCCGCGGGCGACTCGGCGACCGTGACGGTGAAGGTCTGGAGCGGCGCGGTCGCCTCGGGCACGCCCCTCCACACGCTCGCGACGACCCGCTCCGGCAGCTCGTGGTCGACCACCGCCCCCGCCCTTGCGCAGGGCACGTACACCGCGCGAGCCGAGCAGTCCGACGACGCGAGCCACATCGGGGTGAGCGCCGAGCACGTCTTCACCGTCGATACCGACCCGCCGGAGACCGCGATCAGCGCGGGCCCGTCGGGGACGGTCCTATCGCCAGACGCGGTGTTCGAGTTCGGGTCCGACGAGCCGGTCGGCGCGGCGTTCGAGTGCAGGCTGGACGGTGCCGCGTTCTCCGGCTGCGGGTCGGGCAAGTCCTACAGCGGCCTGGCCGACGGACCGCACCAGTTCGAGGTGCGCGCTTTCGACCGCGCGGGAAATCCCGACGGCTCTCCTGCCACGCGCGCATGGACCGTGTCGTCGTTGGGGTCCGTCGGGCCGCTGCTGCCACAGCCACCGACCGAACCGCCCCCGCCCGCCGGGCCGGGGCCGCTCGTCATGCCCCTCGAGGAGACGCTCGGCGAGGCGCTGCGCCGCGGCGTCGTCGCCCAGTTCGCATGTCGGGGGCCGTGCCGCGCCGACGGGAGGCTGACGCTGTCGGCTCGTGTGGCTCGCAGGCTCGGGCTCGCGGGCGTGGCGCGCAGCGTCGTGGTCGGCCGCGCCAGCCGGCGCCTCAGCGAGGCCGGCGTTGGGATCCTGAGCGTGAAGCTGTCGCGGCGTGCACGACGTGCGCTTCGGCGCGCCGCAGGCGTGAGCCTCGTGCTGCGCCTCACGGTCGTCGAGCAGAGCGGCGAGCGCAGCGCCCAGCGCAGACGCGTGACGCTCCGCCGACTCGACATGGCGAGTCTCCTGCGTCGGGGCATCCGGCTGTCGCTGGCGTGCTCGGAGCCGTGCCGCGCCCGCGGGAGACTGCGGCGCGCGGGGGTGAGCATCGCCCGCGGATCGCTCGCGCTGCCGAGCGCGGGCACGGGTCGGCTGACGCTGACGTTCACGCGCGAAGCGCGCCGTCGCCTGCGGTTGGCATCGCTGGTACGAACACGCCTGACCGTGACCGTCACGGGCACCCAGGACGTGACCACGCTCACGCGGACGCTCTACTTGCGCGGCTGAAAACGGCGATACGATCCGCCGCCGGATGGATCTGACGCCCGGCTATCGGGAGCTCCGTCCTCCGGACGCGCTCCGTGACGTGGTGGCCTGCCTCTGGGTCCGGGTGATCGGAGCCGCGGAGGAGCTGCGTGTGATACCCGACGCTTGCAGCGACGTGATCTGGCAGCGGGGCGAGGGCACCACGGTTGTGGGGCCGGATACCTCGGCGAAGCTGGTCGGGCTGGCGCCCGGCGACGTTCTTGTGGGTATGCGGTTTCTGCCGGGCGCGGGCGGCGGTGTGCTCGGCGTGCCGCTCTACGAGCTGCGCGACCTGCGAGTGGACGTGACCGACGTGGACCGCGCGTTCGACGTGGACGGCGACACGGAGCCCCGGGAGGTGGTCGCGCGGTTCATGTCTGCGGCGGCCGGACGGCGGGCCGACCCGCTCGTCGCGGTGGCCGCCCGCCGGCTCGGCGAGCAGGATGTGGGCGCGGTGGCCCGCGATCTCGGGCTCAGCGAGCGCCAGCTTCGGCGCCGTTTCCACGCCGCGGCCGGATACGGGCCGAAGACGCTCGCGCGAGTGCTGCGCTTCTGCCGCTTCGTCGACGCGATCGACTCCGGTCGGACCGACCTCGCGGCCCTCGCGTTCGACTCCGGCTATGCCGACCAGGCGCACCTCACGCGTGAGGCCACGCGCCTGGCCGGGATGCCGCCAGCGGCGCTCCTACGCGCCCGCGCAGCGCCGCTCTAGGACGTCCGTTTCGTTCAAGACAGGCTGCCACGCCGCCCTGGAAGATGGGGCCATGAAGATCGACCGAGCCGCCGCCGCCGGCTTCATGGCCACGCACGCGCGCGTCCTCGACCGCCGCCGCTTCGAGCTGCGCGGCGGCGGGGCGGATCCCTCCGCCGTGCTCGCCGCTCTGGACGGCTACCGCAACGACGACGGGGGCTACGGCTGGGGCCTCGAGCCCGACCTGCGCTCTCCCGAGAGCCAGCCCGGCGCCGCCCATCATGCCTTCGAGGTATTCGAGGAGATCGCGCCGGCCACCGCCCCCCAGGCCGCCGCGCTCTGCGACTGGCTCGACTCGGTCACGCTGCCCGATGGCGGCCTGCCGATGGCGCTGCCCGTGAGCGAGGAAGCCGGCTGCGCACCGTGGTGGAAGGCAGCGGACCCCTCGGTGTCGTCGCTCCAGATCACGGCGGTGGCCGCGGCCGCCGCTCAGCGCCTGGCCGCACACGATCCAGCCGTGGCGGGCCACCCCTGGCTCGAGCGCGCCACTCGCTACTGCCTGGAGGCGATCGACGCGATGGAGGAGGCCCCGTTCGCCTACGTGCTCGCGTTTGCGATCCAGCTGCTTGACGCCGTGCACGACAAGACCACCGAGGCGGCCGCTCTGCTCCGCAAGCTCGGCAACCACGTCCCAGCCGACGGCCGGGTACGCGTCCGCGGCGGCACCGAGGACGAAGCGCTGAACCCGCTCGACATCGCCCCGTACCCGGACCGGCCGGCACGGGAGCTCTTCACCTCCGAGGTCATCTCAGCCGATCTCGAGCGCCTGGCCGGCCTGCAGCAGGACGACGGCGGATGGATCGTCGACTACCTCAAGATCTCGCCCGCCGGATCGCTCGACTGGCGCGGGTACGTGACGGTCCGCGCCCTCGACATCCTCGAGCGCAACGGGCGGCCTAGCACGCAACGACGCTGAAGCTGATCGTGAACTCGAAGTCGAAGCCGGGCTCGTGATAGCTCGTCCGCAGCTCATGCGTACCCAGGGCAAGGTCACCGGGCGCCATGAACGCCCCGAAGGTGACCGCCATCTGCGGGTTCTCGAAGAACTCCGGCTCGGGGTGCGGAAATCGCCTGACGCTGGTGCGCTCGGTCTCCAGCGGAAGGCCGTCGAGGACGAACCGGATGTCCACTTCCGACAGGAAATCGAACAGCTCCGCGTTGCCGCCGACGAAGGCCGCCGCGTCACCGAAGCCGGCCAGCATCACAACGTGCCATCCGTCGCAGTACACGGCACCGTCGGCGGCGGGATAGACGCGAGCACTCTCGCGCGGTGGGTCGACCGGCACTCCAGGGGCGCCGTTCGCGAGCGGATTGTGAGCGCGGATCGCCGATCCGCCGGCTAGGAACGCCTGGAACGCGGCCTCGGCGTCTCCCCGCGTGGGAGAGCCGGCGGACGCGGGTGCGGCCGCAGCGCCAGCCCACAGCGCCGCGCCCACGAGCGCAGCAAGCAGCAGTCGCCTGGGCCAGTTGTCAGCCATCGATCTGACCCCCGATTTCGTCGATCCACCAGACGCCGCCCAGGGCGTACCCGTTCACCCAGTCGAGTTCGACCGCCTCGCCATTCGAGAACCTGGCATCGGCTCGGTTCCCTCGGATCGAGATCTCCTCCACCGTCGCGCCGGCGAACGACCTCCGAAGCTCCCGCGACCGCCTGACGCGCTCGCAGCCCGGCTGCGTCATGTAGCGGCATGCCCGAGGGTCGCCGGCCGCGAAGAGCCGTGCCCATCTCCTGCCGGTCTGGGTGATCTTCTGCTCCGGCGAGAGCGGCGCGTCCCTCCGCGAGTCGGCTTTGTCGAACATCACGAACGCCACATGGCCTTCCGCGCGATGCTCGAGCCGGCACCACGTGGCGATGCGCGCCATGTCGGGCCGGAAGCGGTAGCGCAGAAGCGCGCGGCCGGCGGGCCAGACGCGCGTGCGGGCCTGGCGCCGGGGGTCACCTGGCATAGAGGCGAAGCCGCGGCCACACGACGCCCGGATGCGTTCGCCGCGGACCCTGTCTCGCGTCCTGTGGGTGGCCGTCGGAAGCATGCGCACCTTGAGCGCCCCTCCGTGGAGCCAGAAGCGGACGCCGGCCTCGGCGTCCACGGCGCGCCTCGTCCGCGGCGCCAACAGGCGCCCTCTGATCGCTGCGCCCGACGGGGCTGCGCATTTCACCAAGGGATCCCCCTGTCCAACGCATGTCCAGGGGTGGTTGTTCCTGCCGTTGTAGTAGCGGTTCAGCACGCGCTGAACGACGCGGCAGGGAACGCTGCCTTCGACCACGTCGACCTTCAGGGGGTAGCGGCCAGGTCCCTCGCGGATGAAGTCGCGACAGGAGGGGCCCGCGGTGAACGCGTCGCTCGCAAGGCTGAGCACGCCCTCCAGGCGGCTGCTCCAGGGCCCCCGGCCGCGCTCCAGCCACACGTGGCCGCCCCGGCCGCCGCCGACGATCTCGGCGTACTGGCCGGTTCCGTGCACCACCTTCCACGTGCCGTCGCCGACGAAGTATCCGTTTCCGGCCTCGACCCACTCGATCCGGAAGCGGGTCCTAAGGCTGCCCCGCTTTCCCTTGAGCGTCTCGACGCCGGTGTCGATCGCGACCCGCTGGCCCTGCCGCGTCACGACGCGTTCGCTCCAGGTGGCGCTTACCGTGCCCGAGTCGCGGTCGAGGGCTCCGGACTCCAGCGGTTTGAGCGCGAACTCTCCGGCTCCAGAGGCGTTCTGCACGCCGTCGCTGACGATCGCGACACGCTGTATCGCCATGCGCTTCTTGCCCGGGTCGGAGTCCGGCTCCGCGCCGGAGGTGAGCGCCACCACGGCGAGCGCGACCACGACCGCGAGCACGGCGATGGCCATGAGGTGTTTGATTGGTCCCGTGGGCATGTCGCCACCATCGGCCACGCCGCTTTCAGGTCTGTTTCAGACCAGCTTCAGATGAAGTTCCGGATCCTGGGGCCGCTCGAGGTGTGGGACGAAGGCGGCGAGGTCGCCCTCGGCGGGCCCAAGCCGCGTGCGCTTCTCGCGCTGCTTCTGCTCCACGCCAACGACGTCGTCCCCGCCGACCGGCTGATCGACGAGCTCTGGGGCGAGCACCCGCCGCAGAGCGCCGACAAGACGCTTCACGTGCACGTCTCGCGACTTCGCAAGGCGCTTCCGCAGGACGTGCTGACCACGAGGGCCCCTGGCTACCTGATCCGGGTCGAGCCCGACGACCTCGATCTCCACCGGTTCGAGCGGCTGGTGAACGAGGCGAGGGGTTTGCGCGCCCGCGGCCTGACGGCCGACGCGGCGGAGCGGCTGCGCCAAGCGCTGTCGCTGTGGAGGGGCCCCGCGCTTGCCGACTTCGCCTACGAGAGCTTCGCCCAGACCGCGATCGCTCGTCTCGAGGAGATCAGGCTGGCAGCCGTCGAGCTGCGGATCGAGGCGGACCTCGCGCTCGGGCGCCACGACCAGCTGATCGCAGAGCTGGAGGCACTGGTGGCCGAGCAGCCGCTCCGGGAGCGTCTCCAGGGCTTTCTGATGAGGGCGCTGTACCGGTCCGGCCGGCAGGCGGAGGCGCTCGATGTCTACAGGGACGCGCGCCAGGCGCTTGTGGACGAGCTCGGCATCGAGCCGGGAGCGGCGCTCGAGGAGCTGCAGCGGGCGATCCTGCGGCAGGACCCCGCGTTGAACGCCCCGGCGGCGGGGGCCCCACCAGGCGGGGAGCTCGGGGAGCGCTCGATCCTCGTCGCCCTCTCGCGCGAGACGGGCGTTGACGCGCTGCTCGCCGTTGCCGAGCCGCTTGCGCGACGTCCGCCACGCATCGTCGTGCTCGCCCGCCTCGTGGCGGACGCTGCCGAGCTTGGCTCTACCTCAGCCTGGCTCGAGGAGCACCGCTCCGCGCTCGAGGACCGAGGAGTCGTGGCCCGCGCGGCCGCCTTCACGTCGACGGCGCCGGGAGAGGAGCTGGCGCGGCTCGCCACCGAGCTCGACGTGGATCTCCTGCTCGCCGAGGCCCCGGACGAACTGCTGAGCGAGGGAGTTCCGGACGAGCAGCTCACCGCCGTACTCGGGGAGACGCCCTGCGACGTGGCGCTGCTCGCCTCTCGGGACGCGACGCCTCAGGGCCCGGTGCTCGTGCCGTTCGGAGGCGCCGAGCACGACTGGGCGGCGGTCGAGCTCGCGGCGTGGTTCGCCCGAGCCGAGTCGGCGCCGCTCCGGCTCGCGGGGGCCGCGGCGGTGCCGGAGCGCGGCAGGCGCGACGCGAGCCGCCTGCTTTCGCACGGAGCGCTCGCCGTCCAGCGGGTCGTGGGCATCTCGGCGGAGCCGCTGCTGGTTCCGCCGGGCGACGAGGGCATGCTGGACGCGAGCCGCGACGCCGGGCTGCTCGTCGTCGGGCTCTCGACCAGGTGGCACCGCGAGGGCCTGGGCGCGGCGCGCCTCAGGCTCGCCAGGGAAGCGGCTCCGCCGACACTGCTGGTGCGGCGCGGGCTACGCCCGGGCGGCCTCGCTCCGCCGCCCGCGCTCACGCACTTCACCTGGTCGATCCGCCCCTGAGCCGGGCTCAGCCCGCGCAGGCCGGCTCGTAGGACCGTCCCGGGAGGAACTCCTCCCATTCCTCGCGCGTCAGCGTGCGGTTTGCGAGCGTGCAGGCGCGGCGCGTCCACGACTCGGGGTCGACGTCCCAGACCGCTCCGCGGCCATCGGCGTGGGTGAGGAGCAGCCGGCGCCCGTTCGGCGACATGTCGATCTCCGCCCGGCGGCTCCCGGCGGTGAGCGTGGGCCCGATCCGGACTCCCGTGCCGACGTCCCAGAGCGACGCGACGGGCTCGAAGCCCGACACGGCGAGCGTTCGCCCGTCCGCGCTGAAGTCGAGCGTCAGAGCGGTGGCGCTGCCCTGGTCGAGCTCGCTGATGAGCTTCCGGGTAGGGACGTCCCAGACGCGCACGAGCGGGTCGTCCAACCCGCCCGCCGCGACGGTCCGGCCGTCGCGGCTGAGCGCTATCGCGTAGTACGCGGATTCACCGTCCACCGGCAGCCTGGTGATCCGGGAGCGCTTGGCTACATCCCAGACATCCACATCACCTCCGTGCTCGTGCACCAACGCGAGCGTCGACCCGGTCCGGCTGAACACGACATCTCCCGCAGGCACTCCGACGTCGCCGACCGAATCGAGCAGATCTCCCGACGCGAGGTCCCACAGGTCCACGCCTGAGGGGCCGGCCGTGGCGAGGATCTTGCCGTCCGCGCTGATGCTGACCCCCATGACCGGCCCTGGCGCGACCGTGAATGGTCCCCAGACAAGTGATCGGCTCTCGACGTCCCAGAGCGTTGCCTGGCCCTGGAGTGTCACGGCTGCGAGCCTCCGCCCGTCCGGGGCGAACGCGAGTGCCCAAACCTCACCACCGGTCTCGAGGAGTGGCTGGCCGGTTGGCGTCAGATCCGCGGTGTCCCAGAGCCTGATTCCCTCGTCGTTGAGACCGAGGGCGATGAGGCGTCCGTCCGGGCTGAAGCTGCCGGGGTGCCCGTCGTATCCGCCTGGAGCCTGGTCGCGCGTGAACCTGATCTGCCTTCGGAGCCCGCGGTCGCCGGCGAGGTCCCACGCGATGGCGGTGCCGTCATGGGCGACCGTGTAGAGCGTTGCCCCGTCGGGGCTGAAGACCGGCTGCTGGACCGCGCTCGAGTGGCCGCGAAGCGTCTCGCTTCGAGTCGCTGAGTCGGCGTCCCAACGCGTGACCGCGCCGTCGAGGCTCGTGGAGACCACGGTGCCGCCGTCCGGGCTAAAGAGCAGCCAGGTCGGCGCCCCAGCCGACGGGCCGGTGACCGACCGCGCAGCTCCGGTGCGTGTGTCCACGAGCTTGATCCCCCGCTCGATGCCGACCGCAAGGGTGTCCCCGTCCGGGCTCAGCGCCAGCGCATGAAGTCCGCTGCCGACCTTCAGCCGCCGGGTCGGCCTGCGGCTCCGGATGTCCCACCACACGAGTTCGTTTTGGTTCGACGCCGTGACGACCGAGCGGCCGTCGGGCGTGAGCGCGAAGCCCGGCGTTTCGAAGTAGGAACCGACGTAGTCGCCGGCAACGCCCCCGGCGGGTGCCACCGGGGGACCACTCGCCTTCAGGGTTGTGGCGTCGCGCACGCTCACGGAAGCACTCTGGAATTCGCCCCTTATGACGACGACGACGAGCCCCGATCCATCTCTTGTGAAGGCCATCCTGTTCACGGCCCCGGCATCGCCTGGCGAGCCGCGCCCCGCCACGTGCGCCACTGCCAGCTGCTTGCGCGTACGGGCATCGAAGAGATGTATGTACTCGTCTCCGCCGGAAGCGAATGTCTGCCCGTCGGGGCTGTACGCGAGGCTGTGCACCCCGCCCTTCACGCGCAGCGGCTCGCCGACCCGCTCGTACGTCCGCGCATCGAAGAAGAGCACTCCCACGCCGTAATCACCGACCGCGAGCGTCTTCCCGTCCGGGCTCACCGCGACCGCGCGGAGAATGTCCTCCTCGCCGTGCATGACTCCCGCCACGGCCGGGGCGCGCAGGAGGTCGGCGAGGAGGTAGCTGCGCGTCTGGGGCGAGTCGTCTATGGCGACCGCCTGACGGGCCAATAGGAGCGAGCGGTCGAGGTCCTCCTCGACGAGTGCCTGTGCGCCGAGCCGCTGGGCGACCTGGGCCGTCTCCGCGTCGCGCGCGTCACCCCGCTGGCCCAGGGCGAAGATGCCGCCGGCCAGCGCCGCGGCCAGCAGGACGGCGACCCCGGCGAGCAGCGCGCGAAGGCGCCGGTTCGTGCGGCGCGCTCGCTTCGTCTCCTGCTCGGACACATCGCGGCTCTCGGTAACGAACTCGCGCTCGCGCTCGTTCAGGTCGAGCGTGTGGTCGGCGGCCCAGTCGAGGGCGGCAGCGAGCCGAGCGCCGCGGTAGAGCTCGCTCTGATCGCGCCCAGCCGCGTCCCATTCGCTCGCCGCCTGGGTGATGTGACGGCGAAGCCTGCGGCCCTCGGCGTCCTCCTCGATCCACTCGCAGAGGCGCGGCCATTCGCGCAGCAGCGCCTCGTGGGCGACCTCGACAGAGCCCTCGCCGACGGTGATCAGGCGGCTGTCGGCGAGCATCGTGAGCACGTCGGCCACGTCCTCGTTGCGCTCGAGGTCGAGCTCGGCGAGCGGAGCGCGACGGCGCACGGGCGCGTCGCCCTCTCCCTCCCCGACCAGGCGCAGCATGATGGCGCGCACGAGCGGCTTGCGCGCGTCGGGGATGCGCGCGTATGTGCCCTCGGCCAGCCGCGCGACGGCGCCGTGAACGCCGCCGGACTCGTGGTACGCAGCGAGCGTCAGCGCGTTGTCCTGGCGCTTCTGCCACAGCTCGAGCAGTGCCGTGGACAGGAGCGGCAGCGCGCCCGGCTCGCCCTCCACGTCATCCACCAGCGCGTCGGCCAGCTCGGGCTCCACGCGCAGCCCCACCCGACCCGCTGGCAGCTCGACGGCACGCCGCAGCTCCGAGGCCTGCATCGGCCCGACCAGCACGTGGTTCGACCCCAGCAGGTCGGCGAGTCCCGGGTAGGCCGCGAAGCGTCCGTAGAAATCGGCGCGCAGCGCCACGACCACGATGGCTCGACGCTGCGGATCCGCCGCCGCACGAGCGAGCGTCGCCGCGAACGCGGCGCGCTCGGCATCCGAGCGGCAGGTGGTGAAGAGCTCCTCGAGCTGATCAACCGCGAGCAGGAGGCGCTCGCCCGGGGGCAGTGTGTCCAGCGCCTCGCCGAGGGGATCGGGCGCCCCCGACACCAGCACGCGGCGAAGCTCTTCGAGAGGCCGCTCCCCGGGACGCAGGAGCAGACGCCGCCAGCCCTCGCTGCCCGGGAGCACGCCCCCGGCCAGGGCCGGGAGCAGGCCGGCCCGGAGCACCGACGACTTGCCGCTGCCCGACGGGCCGACGATGCCGAGGAAGTTGGCGCCGACGAGGCGGGCGACCAGCTCGGCCACCAGCCGCTCGCGGCCGTAGAAGTAGTCCGCGTCGACCGGCTCGAAGCTCGCGAGACCCTTGAACGGGCATATCCCCTCCGTCGCCACGCGCGCCGGGGTCACCGGCCCCGACAGCGCCCGCGCCTGCTCGCGCACGACCTGGACGTCGATCACCTTGCCGGCCAGCTCGGCCTCGACCTCGCTCAGGTCGCTCCGGCCGGCGGCGGCGCGGGAGGCCACGTCCACGAGCAGGCGACTCGCCTCGTCGGCCGCGACCGCGAGCGCCGCCTGGGCGAACTCCCGGCAGCTTGGGTAGCGCTGGTCCGGCTCCTTCGCGAGCGCGCTCGCGATCACCGCATCCAGCGCCGCCGGCAGCTCCGGCCGCTGTGCGCTCGGCGCGGGCGGCTCGGCCTCGAGGTGGCCGAAGACGACCGCGATGTCGGAGTCGCGCCGGAACGGCGGCTGCCCGACGAGGCACTCGTAGAGCACACAGCCGAGCGAGTACACGTCCGCCCGCCCATCGATCTCCTCACCCGCGATCTGCTCCGGGGCGACGTAGTCGATCGTGCCCATCAGGTGGCCGTCGTCGCCCACTCCAGTGTGCTCGGAGACGCGTTTCGTGAGGCCGAAGTCCGCGAGGTAGGCGTGGTCGGAGCCGTCGGGACGGGCGTGCGCGTCGAGGAGCACGTTCGAGGGCTTCACGTCGCGATGCACCAGCCCCCGCGCATGGGCGGCATCGAGCGCGCTCGCCACCTGCGCGAGGATGCCCGCAGCGTCTCCGGGGTCCAGACGGCCGCGTTCGAGCCGCTCCTTCAGGTCGCTCCCCTCCACGTACCGCATGGCGATGAAGAGGAGCTCGTCGGTGGTCCCCGCCTCGTAGATCGGGACGATGTTCGGATGGTCGATCGAGGCGGCCAACT
The DNA here is from genome assembly GCA_036280695.1 of Thermoleophilaceae bacterium. Classification (GTDB taxonomy): domain Bacteria; phylum Actinomycetota; class Thermoleophilia; order Solirubrobacterales; family Thermoleophilaceae; genus JACVRW01. The sequence continues at coordinate 3,285 of DASUQG010000131.1, read as the reverse complement.
CCGACTCGCGTAGGAAGCGCTCACGGAACGACTCGTCCCCGGCGAGGCCGGCAGCGAGCAGCTTTAGCGCGACCTTCCGCTTGAGCCGCAGATCCTGGGCCAGGTAGACGACACTCATGCCACCCAGGCCGAGCTGCGACTCGATCCGATACCCGGCGACCTCGGTGCCGACCTGCGGGTCATCGGTCACGTGTGCATCCTCCCTTTCGGGGGTTACAGCACGGTTTCATATGAGAGCATCGTCTGGCGGGGGGCGAGAGGACTCGCCTGACCACCGTCCCAAAAACCGAGCGCAGTGCTGACGCCGAGCCGAGCGACCTGCTCGAGCGGTCCGGTCAGCTGGCCGCGCTCAACGACGGGCTCGCCGGCTCGCGAGGCTCGCTCGTGTTCGTCGGCGGCGAGGCCGGGGTCGGCAAGACCGCGCTGCTACGTCACTTCTGTGAGGAACGGCAGGAATCCGCACGTGTCCTCTGGGGGGCGTGCGATGCGCTCTTCACGCCCCGCCCGCTCGGCCCTCTCCAGGACGTTGCCGAGCAGACGCAGGGGGCGCTCAAGCAGCTCGTCGAGACCACCGCTCGCCCGCATGATGTCGCGACGACGCTCATCCAAGAGCTCACGTCGCGGCCGCCCACGCTCCTCGTCCTCGAGGACCTGCACTGGGCCGACGAGGCGACGCTCGACGTCGTCAGGCTTCTCGGGCGCCGGGTCGAGACCGTGCCCGCGCTCGTGCTCGTCAGCTATCGGGACGACGAGCTCGATCGCGGTCACCCGCTCCGCGTCGTGCTGGGAGAGCTCGCCGCAGCGCGCGGCGTGAGCCGCCTGAGCGTGCCGCCACTCTCCGCGACAGGTGTTGCGAAGCTCGCCGAGCCGCATGGGTTCGACCCCGACGAGCTGTACAGAACCACCGGAGGTAACTCCTTCTTCGTGACCGAGGTCCTGGCTGCCGGCAACGATGAGATGCCGTCCACGGTCCGAGACGCGGTGCTCGCCCGGGTCGCGCGTGTAAGTACCGGGGCGAGGACCGTGGTGGAGGCTGTGGCGGTCGCGCCGCAGGAGATGGAGCTGTGGCTCGTCGATGCAGTCGCGGGCGATGCCGCGGGGCGCCTCGAGGAATGCCTGGCTGCCGGCATCCTGACTCCGCGGCCGGGCGCCGTGGCATTCCGCCACGAGCTAGCGCGTCTCGCCGTCGAAGAATCGCTGCCTCCGAATGTGAAGACCGACCTTCACAGGAAAGTCCTCGCCGCCCTCGCGACTCCGCCCAGGGGGTCGCCGGACGCGGCCCGGCTTGCGCATCATGCCGAGGCGGCGGGCGACGACGGGGCGGTGCTGCGCTTCGCGCCGGACGCCGCCATGCGGGCGGCCGCGGTCGGCGCGCATCGTGAGGCGGCGAGCCAGTATGCCCGCGCGCTCCGGGTCGCCGGAGGCCTTCCGCTCGACGAGCGGGCGGCGCTGCTCGGCCGACACGCGCGCGAGTGCACCCTTATCGGCGAGTTCACGAAGGCAATCGCCGCGCACCGCGAGGCGCTCGAGTGCCACCGCGAACTCGGTGACCAGCGCTCCGAGGGAAACTCGCTTCGGGACCTGTCCTGGGTGCTCTGGGCCGCCGGGCGCACGCCCGAAGCCGACGACGCCGCGCGTGACGCTGTCGAAGCACTCGAGCGCCAGGGGCCGGACTCAGACCTGATCCGGGCTTACTGCATGCGCTCCGACCTGTACCGGTACGCGGGGGACTTCGAGCGCGCCCTCGAGTGGGGCAGGCGCGCGCTCGAGCTCAGCCGCGAGGTGGACGATCCCGAGGCGGTGGTGCACGCACTGACCATCATCGCCATGGCGGAGTACATGGAGGATGTGGACGGGGGGCCGGAGCAGCTCAAGGGCAAGATCGAGCTCGCCCGAGAAGCGGGACTCGAGGAGCTCGCCGCGCTGGCGTTCTGCGTCCTCGCGTCCGGAGCCGTCCTTGCCCATCTGCACAGCCAGGCTACGTCCCACATAGAGGCAGGCATCCAGTACTGCGGCGAGCACGATCTAGACGGCTTTCGTCCCTTCCTTGTCGCGATGCGCGCTCAGCTCGAGCTCGAACAGGGGCGCTGGAGCGACGCCGAGCACAGCGCGGGCCTGATTCTCTCCGGAGTGACGGGCGGATCGCACGGCGGCCGTGGCGTCGGCCCGGGCACCGCCTACGCGCTCGCCGTGCTCGGCCGCGTGCGGGCGCGGCGCGGAGACCCGGAAGCATGGGTTCCGCTCGACGAGGCGCTGGGCCTGGTGCAGCCGCTCGAGGAGCTCATCCGACTGAAGCCCGTCGCGGTGGCCAGAGCCGAGGCCGTATGGCTGGAAGGCCGTGACGAGCTCGTGTCCGAGGCCACCGATGCCGCGCTTGCGCTCGCGCAGCGGGCTCGCGATAGCTGGGCGATCGGCGAGCTCGCCTACTGGCGCTGGCGTGCCGGCATCCAGGAGGACGTCCCCGCCGACGCGGCGGAGCCGTACGCCGCCTCGATCGCGGGCGATTGGAGGCGCGCTGCGGAGCTGTGGACGGAGCTCGGCTGTCAATACGAGACCGCGCTCGCGCTCGCGGACTCCGGCGACGACGCGCTGATGCGCGACGCCCTCGAGTCGCTTCACCAACTGGGCGCCCGGCCCGCGGCTGCCATCGTCGCGCGGCGACTGCGCGAACGCGGTGCCCGTGGCCTGCCGCGTGGACCGCGGCCCCGCACGCGCGAGAACGTGGCCAACCTGACTCCGCGGCAGGTCGAGGTCCTCGAGCTCGTGAGCCAGGGCCTCCACAACGGCGAGATCGCCGAGCGACTCTTCCTCTCGGAGCGGACCGTCGACCACCACGTCTCGGCGATCCTCGGCAAGCTCGGCGTGGCGTCGCGCGGCCAGGCCGCCGCCGAGGCTGCCCGGCTCGGGATCACCGGGCCAAGTTAGGCAGCCGTCTCCTTCAACCTGGGCAGCTCTCCCGATGCGCGCCCATGCCCTCGGGGTTCAACGTTGCTGGCACATGGCCCAGAGGAGAGAAGGAGCCAAAATGGCCAGCAAATACGCAGTATTCGTCGCGGCCCTCGCGGTCGCCGTGCCGGCGCTGGCAGCGGCCGCGCAGGCGCGCGAGCCGGTCAGCCGCGCCGCTGTCTTTGCGGCGGCGCACCGTCTCGCGGACCAGTCGGCCGCAGGGCTCGAGCAGCTGACGAAGGGCGCGGCGAGCGTCGACCGCTCACGCACGACGGTCGGGCACTACCAGAATCACGGCAGGTTCAGCCGCGGCGCATCGTTCGAGCTCTTCGGGACGAA